>JASHRR010001408.1 GCA_030037185.1 Xanthobacteraceae bacterium
CTTTTGATGTGGAACCTGAGGGACGTTGCAGCTGTTCCCTTTCGGAACGAGTCCGCGAACAATGGGATGAACATTGCTGGCTTATTGTGGACTATGGGAATTCTTGCGCCACAATCCAGCACTAATCGACGAGTTCTTTGACCATCTACCAGACGCGCTCGTCGTAGTGGATGAAACTGGCAAGATCGAGTGTGTCAACGCTCAGTTGGAGACTCTGTTCCGGCTTCCTCGCGAAGGCATGCTCGGCCAACCAATCGAAATACTGCTCCCGGAACGCTTTCACCACCGACATTCGGCAGACCGGGTCAACTACATGAGACATCCGAGCGCACGTCCCATGGGCACTGGCTTGTCGCTTTTCGCGCGACGCGCTGACGGGTCGGAATTTCCCGTCGACATCATGTTGAGCCCAGTTGAGATAGAGCGTCGGCCGATGGTGTTGGCCGCAATTCGAGATATTTCAGAACGTAAGCGTCTGGAGCAGCAACGTGACGAGGCCGAGAAGGAATTGCGCATTGCCGTAGAGAGATACCGGGAGCTGAGCCTCACTCTGGAACAACGCGTTGAAGAACGCACTAGGGAGGTGCTTCAAAGAACTCATGAACTCGATGAGACAAACCGGAAGTTACTCGAAGCCAATAAAGCATTCACGGCGATTTACGAGCGCGGCGGCATATTCATCGCTCATCTCAACCAGGAGGGCATCATCGTCGATGCCAACACCGCCTGCGTCGAAGGTCTCGGGTTTGCGAGGGCCGACATCGTTGGCAAGCCGTTCTGGGAGGGCGGATGGTGGCGGATCGCGCCAGAAGTCGGGGGCTGGATACGCAAAAGAGTTGAGCAGTTGAGCGACTTCTCGCGGGCGAACCGTCTCGCGGAGAAACCAGCTATGTCACCGGGGGTGGCGAGGAGCGTGTCACCGACATTGCCATGATACCGATCAAGGATGATGCCGGTCGTGTCGTTTCTGTCTTTGCAGCTGGCTTGGATGTCACCGAACGGGCGCGGCAATACCAGGCCACGTTCGAAAACGCGGCGGTGGGCATCGCCCATTTCAGCAACAATCTAAAATGGGTCAGGGTCAACGGGGCTCTGTGCCGTATCGTCGGCTATGCGGCACATGAACTCGTCTCCAGACCGGTGCTCGACCTCATCCATCCGGATTATCGTGAGGCCGTCCTTGCGGCCATCGAGCGCTTACGCGATGGGAATATCGACAGCTCCGACGCCGAGAGACGCTACCTGCGCAAGGACGGTGCCACGGTGTGGGTGCGTGCAGCCGTTATCGCGGTGCGCCGAAGCGACGGGTCGATCGACCATTTTGTCGGCGTGTTCCAAGACATTTCCCAGGGCAAACGCGCCGAAGAGGAATCACGCAAGAGCGAGGAGCGGTTCAGGTCCTCAATCCTCCACTCGCCAGTGCCTACCATCTTGTTCGACGATCAGGAACAAATCCTTGCCATCAGCCGAAGCTGGCTCGAGGCCGCAGGAGGCGTTTCGGCAGCGCAACTCCACCGAATGGAGGATTGGACAATACGTGCCTACGGTGAGCGCTCCGGCGAGGTACTGGAGTGGATTCGAAGGATCATTGCAACGGAGCCGGAGGCGCAGAAGGATGAAGAGGTTCTCACTCTTGATGGCGACAAGCGCATTTGGAATTTTGTTACCTCCGGCTTGGGGACCCTGTCAAACGGGCGACGCCTGTATGTTTCCGTGGCCCAGGACGTAACCGATCGCAGAGCTTATGAGGAGCGGATCGAAATGCTGATGCGTGAAGCCCGTCACCGCACCAAGAACATTCTCGGTCTCGTGCAGGCCGTTGCCCGCCAGACCGCGCCAGGGACCCCGAACATTTTGTTGAGAGCTTCACTGAGCGCATCCAGGCGCTTGCGGCCAATCAGGACCTTCTGGTTCAGAACCAGTGGCAGGGGGCCAATGTCGAGGACCTGGTGCGCGTCAGCTCACGCACTTTGCCGACCTGGTTGGTTCCCGCATTGCCGTGCTCGGTCGGAGATTGCGCCTGAACGCTCCTGCCGCCCAGGCCGTCGGTCTTGCACTCCACGAACTTGCTACAAATGCAGGCAAATACGGTGCGCTCTCAACGGATGCTGGCCGCGTCGAGGTGAGTTGGCAACTTGACGATGATACATTCGTGATCAGCTGGATCGAACGCAACGGACCGCCCGTACGACCGCCGGAGCGGCGGGGCTTCGGTAGCACGGTCATCGAGACAGTGGCAAAGCGGACCGTCAGCGGTGAGGTCCAGCTCAATTATGCTCCATCAGGTCTGGAGTGGCGCTTGACCTGTGCGGCGGCGAACGCACTAGAACCAGCAACGGATAGTCACTCAGTGGAGCGACAATAAAGTAGGTTCAGTCGATGGAGCCGAATCACTTCCGCTCCTGTGAAGGTTTTCAGACGCCGGCCGTCACAAAACATTCCCCCACCGAGGCGGCCGGCGTCTGGAAACCTCCGAGGGACGAAAGCGCGGGAAGGGGCACGTATTAGGCCGTGCCACGCGCTCAGTTGTCATCATGAGGTGTCGATGCGGATCTTCGCCGGAAGTGGCGTCGGGCGGTGCTTGGGCTGTTGCCCCGGTAAGAAGGTCTCGATGATGCGCATGCGGCTGCCGCAGCATGGGCAGGGATGCTCTGGCGGTTTCGGCTGTTCGGGCTTTGTGGTGGCGGCCTTGATGGCGTCGATCGGGAGGAGCGGCACTGCGAGCAGCTCGCGGATACGCGCGATGTTGTTGGCGCGTGTCGGGCTGGTCAGCAGGCCGTAGTAACGGATGCGGCAGAAGCCCTGTGGCAACACTTGCATCAGGAAGCGGCGGATGAACTCGTGGGTATCGAGCGTTATCACCCCGTATCGCTCCCGACCTTCGAGGCGATAATCCTTCCATTTGAAGGTGACGCCTTTGTCATTCTGGTCCTGAGCATTTTGTCGAGCGATTCACTGACCGCATTCAGGCGCTTGCCGCCAATCAGCATCTCCTGGTCCAAACCAGGTGGCAGGGCGTCGATGTGGATGACTTCCGTGCGTGCCCAACTCGCGCACTAATCAAGTTCTCCGACCTCGCCAATGTGCGCACCACGAGCTACGTCTTTGATCTCGACCGCTTCATCTCCTTCGAGGGCAAAACCGGACCATATCTGCTCTACGCTGCGGTGCGCATCAAATCGCTGGCGCGGCGAGCCGAGGGCGAGGGCGTGAAGCCTGGACCAATCGCCATTGAGCTGCCGGCCGAGCGCGCGCTGGTGCTGGCGCTCGACGGCTTCAGCGAGGCGCTACGGGCGGCTTACGACAAGCGCATGCCGCACCACCTGTGTGACCATGCTTATGCGCTTGCAACGGCGTTCTCGGGCTTCTATGCCGCCGCGCCAATCCTGGTGGAGAGCGACAGAGTGAAGCGTGCCTCGCGCTTTGCGCTGGCGCTGGCGACGCTCAGGCAGTTAGAGCTGGCGGTGGGCCTGATCGGTATCGCGCGACACTGCGTGGCCGCATTCGGCTCAAAGACGATTTCCGCTCACTCTGAAACACTCTCATGCGCTGTCGTGGCCGGGCTTATCCCGGCCATCCCGATTCGTCTGGCGTTGAGCTTCGTTAGCGAGGTCGCCGTGACAAGCCCAACAACGGCGAGTTCGGAAATGATTCAAAACGACCGGAAACCGCTTCTCCTAAACTCGGCCGCAGCCTTCTCGACAGCTCAGCCTCAGGGGCGGCGTCGACCTTCCAGGTCGCTCATAGGTCCCGCAACAGCGCCCGTAGGGTGGCGCGGCCAGCATCGGTCAGGGCGAGGGCTCCCCCTGCGGTCGCATAGACAAGACAATTCGGCGTGAGAAGAGCCATCCCCACCATGCCTGCCACGGTTTTGAAAGTAACTCCCGCCTGCTTCCAGTCTGTCCCACTGGCGAGGCAGAACAGCAAAACGCGCTCTTGCACCCCAAGTGAGTCGATGTCGGGCTTAATCATCGCCCCTCCATCATTGGCCGGCTTCCAACGCCCGATAGATGTTTACCTGGCCGCAAGCTTGAACATAGTCCAGCGAGGCGATAGCGGCTTGCGAGGCATGGCCGCCGAGTATCGGACGGAGCAAGCAGGGAAGCAACGGCGTCCACTCCGCCAGGCCTTACAGCGCGCATATCCCGACACCGCCGCCGGA
>JASHRR010001409.1 GCA_030037185.1 Xanthobacteraceae bacterium
CCCTTGGATCGTGTTCGGTTCGATTGCGACCGCGCGAGGCGGCCTGCTGCCGCTTCCTCGCGCTCCAGTGCCGGGTTTCGGCCCTGGGCGCGAACGCTGGCTTGGAAGTCACGGCAACGTAGCCAAAGTGACAATCGGACCAACCGGTCGAACGGTACATCCTTGACATCAACGCCGACGGCTGCGATGCCAAAGCCCGCGGTGGCCGTCGCAGGCACCGAGGGCGGTCAACCCCGCCAAAAGTCCTTAAACCTGTTTGGCTGAGGTCCACCGATGACCTGGCAATTTACAACGTTAACGATGTTGAACTAGCAACGTGAACTACAATTCAACTGTTCGCGCACCACGGCACACCGGGCGGACGGACATAGAACGCATGTTCCGCGCAGCGGCGCGGCACAGTCGCTTTGTCCGCTTGCTGCGCTTTGCTATTCCGGCCGGAATAGTCGCGATCGTAGCCATCCTTCTCGTCGCGACATTCTTCAATCCCTCCCGCCTTTTCGCGAATTTCCCGATCGATCCCGGCAAGGTGTCATTGTCTGGCACCAAGATTGTCATGGAATTGCCTCGGGTCAATGGTTTCAGCGGCGACTCACAACCCTATGAAGTTACCGCTCGTACCGCCACTCAGGATCTCACCAACCCCAACGTTCTGGAGCTGAGAGACGTCAACGCTCAAGTGGAGCTTAAGGATGGACAGCATGTCACTATCACGTCTCCCAACGGGGTTTATGACACTAAAGGCGAGCTGTTGAGGCTCAACGACCACATCACCGTGAATTCGACCTCCGGCTACGAGGCATATCTGTCGGAGGCAACGGTCAATACGGCGAGCGGCAACATCGTTTCCGAAAGCCCCGTGGAGGTGAAGCTTCCCAACAACGGGTTAGTCAAAGCCAATCGTCTGGAAGTAATGGAGAATGGTGCCTCGATCCTGTTTGGCGGCAGCGTAGAGACGACGCTCAATCCGGACCAGACACGACCAGATCCCCAAGACTCACCACCTCACGGTGCTGCGACGCAAGCCGGTGCCGCGCAACATGCGCAACAATCAAATGGCCCCCCCAATGCATTGCAGGGATTCTCGCAAAACCGCGGTAAGCCGATCAAGATCACGTCCGCCACGCTCGAGGTGCGCGACAAGGACAAGATTGCGACGTTTTCGGGCGACGTTCATCTGGTCCAGGGCGATACGACCATGCGCAGCAAAACGCTCGTCGTTTTCTACGACGATGAAGGGCCTGCAAACTCCACCCCCGGCCAGGCCGCCCCCCAGCAGAACCAGCAAATCAAACGGGTCGAAGCAAAGGGCGACGTCGTTGTAGATCAAAAGGATCAGACCGCCACTAGCGAAAACGGTATCTTCGACATGAAGTCCAACACGGCGACCCTGGTTGGGAATGTTGTGATCTCTCAGGGGGCGAATGTCGTGCAGGGTGATATCCTGACGGTTGACATGACAACAGGCGTATCACGTATCGCATGCGGTACGGCCCAAGAGAAATGCCGGGTGCATAGCTCGTTTCAGCAGGATTCCGCAAAGCCGCGCGGGCAGGAGGCCGTCCCGACGCGTCCACCACGCCCCTCACCACGACCTCAGGCCCCCTCTGCACAGCCCAAGGGCCTCTATTAAGCGTCCTGCGCCGTTGACAGCCACGCATCCGGATGCAGAGATTCGCCCACCGGATCAAGGCGTTGCCATAACGTGGGGGAGCCGGTTTCTGCGATCGAGACTTCCTAGCGCGCTGGAACTTGACTGATGCCGCTAACGGCTTCGTGCTGAGCTTGCTGTCAGACTGCTACCGTGCCCTCGGATATCGACAGCCGGGAACCTTATTTTCGCGCGCCATGGAATTTCGCAGAGCCGTTAATGCATACCGCGCTGGATTACCGGGCCGGTTTACCTTGCGGCAGCATGATGTCGCTTTGACACCATTTCAATGCTAACATCAAGACGTTCTGGGGCTTCCCTCGCTCTGCTTCTCCTGTGTCCGTTATGCAACACCCCAAGATATTCGATCGAGGATCACTTTGCGCTCACGGCACAGGGGGTGTAGTCGAGCAATCGGGGGGGGGGAGAATGGGCCTGAGGGCCTGGCTCAGTCCGCCGCTATACTTGTGTCAAATTCTTAGAAAGGCGAGCCATCCGGGAACTCCAGGAGGCTCGCACGATGCCGGCTCTTCATGCTGTCGTGGAACTCGATAGCCGAAAGAGGGCTTCAGGAATGGACTCTCCTAAAAAGCTTTCTCTCATTATCCCCTGCTATAATGAAGAACGGACCCTGGTTCAGTGCGTCCAGCGAGTTCTAGCTATTGCGACGGATGACTTGAAGCTCGAACTCATCATAGTGGATGACTGTTCAAGCGACGACAGCCTCCTTATTGCTCACAAACTCGCAAAGTATCATCATGAAATTACGGTTCTTCAGCATAAGACGAATCGTGGCAAGGGGGCTGCGCTTCGCACAGGGATCGCGCACGCAACAGGCGAGTTCGTCGGCATCCAAGACGCCGATCTGGAATATGATCCTCAGGAATTCCATGTTCTCCTTCAGCCAATCCTAGATGATAAGGCAGACGTCGTATTCGGGTCTCGCTATCTCAAACCGCATACGCGGCGCGTTCTCTATTTTTGGCACACATGGATGAATAAGACGCTGACGAGCGTCTCGAACATGTTCACCAATCTTGATATCACGGATATGGAGACTTGCTACAAGCTGTTTCGTCGTGAGATCATCCAGGGAATCGATCTAAAGGAAGATCGCTTTGGTTTTGAGCCGGAAATCACAGCAAAGATCGCGCAAACACGTAGTAGGATTTATGAATGTGCGATCAGCTATACGCCAAGAACGACTGAAGAGGGCAAGAAGATCAATTGGAAGGACGGAATTTGGGCGCTCTATTGCATCCTACACTACAGCGCGCCTTCAGCCCCTCTACCCATGCAAATTATAATTTATTTTGTGATCGGCTCCATTTGTGGTGTCGTCAATGTTGTGACCTTCGTGATTTTTTTCAAAACTGGATTAAAAATTGAATTAGCCGCACCAGCTGCATTTTTGATTGCTGCGGCGCTGAATTATGCTCTTTGTATTTTAATCCTCTTTCGCCACAAGGTGCGTTGGAACACGCTTGGTGAGGCCATCGCCTATTTAAGTAGCGTAGGCGTTATGGGGCTTGTCGATTATGGCCTGACGATCGGCCTCGTGATTGCTGGACTACCCCCGACGCTTGCGAAAGTCGTCTCGACTTTGGTCGGTTTCATCGGCAACTTTTCACTCCGGCGACTCCTTGTCTTTCCTCAGCCGGGAGTCGTGAGGACCTGATATACGGTCCTCCTACAGGCCCAATAGCAAACGCAAAGGAAAGGCCATTGCCCCGTCCGCGCATAATGAACGCCACAGCGTTCGGAGTGATTGTCGCTCTCTGTTACTCGATCGCGCTCGTTCCATCGCTCCGAAGGGCGCATTGGGATACATCGGTGTTTATCGTTGCCGGTGATTTGTTTGTCGATTCATCCAAGCTCGACGCCCCGATCATCGTACGAAAGGACTCTCATGGTTACGACGGAGAGTTCTACTATCGGCTTGCGCTCGAACCGTGGCCAAGCACTTCGGCCGCTCATGGCATTACCTTCGATGGGGCGCTCTATCGCGCTCAGCGCATACTCTACCCGGTGCTCGCTTGGGCGGTCAGCCTTGGCAACGCCGCTCTAGTCCCCGCGGCGCTGGTTGGCGTCAATCTGATCGCAGTCGGCGTGGTCGGAGGCATGGCAGTCGCCCTCCGCGACGCCGCGAAGTTGCCCGTGTGGTTTCCGTTCACGGTCGTACTTTGGCCAGGCTTCGTCGTAACTATTATGCACGATACCACCGAGTTGGTGCCGCAGGCCCTCCTCATGGGAGCTCTTTGGGCATGGGTATCCGGCCGGACCGCGTTGTTCGCAGTGTTCGCCAGCCTGGCCCCACTTGGTCGCGAGGTAGCGATCCTCGTCCCAGCGGGTTTCTTCCTCTGGTCGGTGGCTGCGTGGCTGCGAGATCGAACACGGCCATCTTTCGCCTGGGCCATTGTTTGCGGACTGGCACTTCTACCGTTCCTTATGTGGCGGGAGACGCTGATACTCACGCTCCATGCAGCCCCGAGCTCCGGCACCAATCTCGGATGGCCGGGAGTGGGCTTTGTCGAGACCGTGAGGCGTATCCTAAGCCCCGCGTCCTACCTGCAGCTCCCGCAACTGAGCGCCGCTCTCGGCTGGCGGATGGCGCTAGCTCTGGTGGGGGTGGTTGGGCTTCTTGCTGCGACCGTGATCCATGTTCACCGCGGGCTCCAGAATAAGTTACTCGCCCCGGCAGTGATCGCCTGGTCGCTGACCGCGGCGCTAATCACCTTGTTTCGGACCGACGGTCCGTGGATCGACGACATCGCAATATTCCGAACGCTGACTGAGTACTATACGCTGAGCATCGTAGTGCTCGCCGCTGCGTCGGCGTCTTGGTTTGTAATGCTGCCCGTTATCGGCGTGGCCGGCCTTCTTGTGCCCCTTGTTTGGTTCGCGTCAATCGCCAGCATGAGCTTCGCACCGTAGGAAGAGTCGATCAGCACTTGATGGTCTCCCACCGGTTAAAGCTTCGCTCGGGTAGGAGGATGGCGCGGTACGAGCCGTTTCCATCCTCCCCCCTAAAATTCCGGACGGTGGGTTTTCCCCAGTCCGGCTTCAAAGCTGGCCTATCAGATAGGACCTTCCTTGATGTGGCACTGCTTAAGCCAAGCACCCGACCTTCCCAGTGTTGCAGCAAGTTTGACCTATCCTTCGTGCGTTCCGC
>JASHRR010001410.1 GCA_030037185.1 Xanthobacteraceae bacterium
ATCGGGTTTCCGAGTGTCATCCAGTTGGGACGCGGTATACAGTACGAATTTCCTAAACTCATCAGCCGCATCTTCGTCCGCGTATATCACTGCTGGACTCTGGCAGGGATATCAAATATAGGCGTTGGCCTGAAACCTAACGCAATGCCGCGATAAGCAGCCCCGTAGGCGCCCCACATTGGAAGTTGATCCGCGACTAACGAAAAGCAGCAACAAAAAGCCTGATCATTTTGATGATAATCAGTAAAACGTTCATCAAGAACGGATAGAAATCTACCACGTTCACCTCGATATTCGTTATTTCGAACCGACCTTAAGGCATCAACAAAATGTTGAAGCGCAAATTTAAGCTCTCTTGGATCATTGGACGACGCAAGATCCGAGAACCATAGATGTTTCGACTTAAGTATACCAAAAAAGCCATCCACTGAGGTATAGTGGAAAAGCGTTTGCGTCGGGCGATACTCTAGAAAAGCCATTCTTTGATTGCCCCTGGTTCACGAGCGCCAGCGGAGCTGCCCATGGGTTCATCTTGGCGCCGCGGCATGGTAGCGGCCGGGTCGGAATAACGCACCACGGCGTGCGGGTGGGCGCTGGCACGGCTCAGATTCCGAGGCCCGTCATTTCAATCTCAAGGACTGCGAGCGCCGCGGTGACGATCTGTGCGACATAACGCAGGCGTCCGTCGTCCATGGTCACCACGACATGTAGCGGGCTGTCAAATTCGCCTTCGTTGAATGGTGCCTCGTTAAAACCCAAAGAGCGTGGCGTTACCTGTGCGGCGCGTGTCACCTCTGGACTACCGCGGGTAAGGTGGACGTGCTTTTGAGCCTTCGCGATGTCCCGCAGCAACCGGAAATCCGGTGAACTATTCGCCAACCATCCTCGATATTGTGAATCATCTTGTATGCCAGCCGCGATTGCCTGTGGCGCATTGCTTTTGCACCAAACATAGATATGAGCCGACAGAGAATCTACAGCGGCCACAGCGTTAAAGGCACGCCGCTCGTCAGCGATGTGAGCGTGAAATTCCGTAATGTTTGGACGCACTACGTTGTCGAGGAATTCTCGTGGAGTCACAGCACCGGTTTCCCATTGTTTGACGCGCCCGAATCGCGCGCCGCAACCTACCACAAAGACGTGCAGCCACGTGCCCACCCGTGCGGGTGGGTGGCGTTGGCGGGCTCGGCGGCCACGTCGATGCCCGGCGCGAGCGGTGGGGTTCATATGCCTATCCACACCGGACGCCCACGCCCGCTGTTCTCGGACAGTTCGGTGAGCGCCCAAACTGCGGCATCGGCGCGGTCCGGACTGAAGCCCATTTCCTTCGCCGAGAAATCTGTCGTTAGGCTGCAAAGCTGATCCTCAAGCTTGTTGAGCGTGCCGACATGGTGAACCTTGTGTTGCTCATATAGCGAGGCGATCGGCTCGGCGCGCGTAATCTTGCCGCGGCTGGCCCACACCGAACTATAGCTGACGTTCTGATCGATACCGCGCAACACTTCCTCGACCATGGCGCCACCATTATTGCGCTCGGCCACGATGCGATCCGCTCTGCGCGCGTGATAGAGCGAAACAGCTTCCCGGCCCCATTCGTTCGGGCTCATCACGCCACTCACATCATCGAGAATGTACTGGTGATCGTCGCTGCCCAGCGCGGCGCATACGATGCCGCATTCGTCGCTGCCCTCGTGGCTAGACGTGGACGGGTCGATGGCGAGGACACAGCGGACAAGCTCGGGCAGTTGGTGAACCTTGATGCGAATGCCGGTGATAGGGTTTCTCAGCAGCGCGTCATCTGACCTGTGGGCGAGTCGTCTGCGCGCGTTCCGCAAAGGCCTGAACGAAATCGGCTATGTGGAAGGCCAAAACGTCGCGATCGAATATCGCTGGGCGGAAGGCAAAAATGATCTGCTGCCGGCGATGGCGGCCGATCTGGTTCGTCGTAAGGTGACCGTGATTACTGCCGGTAATACCGTTGCGGCGCTGGCTGCAAAGGGGGCGACCGCGACAATTCCGATCATCTTCGAGACCGCCGACCCCGTCGTATTTGGCCTCGTCACGAACTTCAACCGGCCGGGCGGCAACCTCTCGGGCGTTAGCAACTTGAACCTGGAACTAGGGCCGAAGCGGCTGGAGCTGCTGCACGAGTTGGTGTCGACGGCCAGCATCATCGCGCTTCTCGTCAATCCGACCAATCCCAGGGTTGCCGAGAACCAATCGAAAGCCTTCGCGGCGGCGGCCCGCGCGTTTGGGCTGCAGGTACATTTTCTGCATGCCAGCACCGAACTCGACTTCGATACGGTCTTTGCATCCTTGGTCCAACTGCGCGCAGGCGGGCTCGTTGTCGGACCCGATGCCTTATTCAATACGCGCAGCGAACAGCTCGCTGCACTGGCGATGCGCTACGCAGTGCCCGCGATCTATCAGTATCGCGAGTTCGCCGCCGCCGGCGGCCTGATGAGCTACGGAACCGATATCGCCGATACGTACCGCACGGTCGGCGTCTATACCGGCCGTGTTCTTAAGGGCGAGAAGCCAGGGGAGCTACCGGTCCAGCAAACCACCAAAGTCGAGTTGATCATCAACATGAAGACCGCCAAGGCGCTCGGCCTCACCTTTCCGCTGACGTTGCTCGGCCGCGCCGATGCGGTGATCGAATGAAACGGCGGGAGTT
>JASHRR010001411.1 GCA_030037185.1 Xanthobacteraceae bacterium
GCAACTGCGATTGCGAGATGACCCGACCCTGTCGATGCATGAAATAGTTGAGAATGCGAGGTTCCTCCGCTGTCAATTCAACCGGCTTGCCGGCGATGGTTACGCTTCCCGATGCCGGCGAGAGCTCGATATTCTTGTAGACAAGAGTAGGCGACGGCCTTCAGGCACCGCGCGACGATCTCCTGAATGTGAGAAGGCTTGGCGATGTAATCGTCTGCCCCCGCATTGAGCCCTTCGACCTTTTCGGACCAGCTGCCGCGGGCGGTGAGTATCAATACTGGCACCGCGCATCCGATCGCCCGCCAGCGCTTGAGCACATCGACGCCGTGCATGCCGGGAAGTCCGAGATCCAAGATCACGGCATCAAAATTCTCTGAAATCCCAAGGTCGTAGCCCGCCTCTCCGTCTGCCGCATGATCCACAACGAAGCCTTCGGCTCGTAAGCCCTCGGTCATGCGCCGCGCCAGATCCAGATTGTCCTCGATCAAGAGAATACGTATGGCGACCTCCCATGCCATCGGGATCATGCAGCAGGAGCCGCAGGCTGCCACCGCCCGAATCCGATAGTGATTTGCTTTTAGCTTGCTGTCAGGTTTCAATGGCACACTCACTCGCGCAAGCCTTCGCGATTATCCCAATAGGAACTTTGCGTGGAGACAGCAATGACAATCAAAGCGCTAGTTCTCGCTGGCATCGTTGTTGGAGTGTCCACGATCTCAGCGCAGGCGCACCATGCCTTTGCAAGGTTCGATTCTGAGAGGGAGGTAACCTTGGAAGGGACCGTCAAGGAGTTCCAGTGGACGAGCCCTCATGCGTGGATCATGCTGACGGTTGACAGCAACGGGCGTCCGCAGGAGTGGGCGATTGAGATGAACGGATCGAGCGGCTTGGCGCGCGAGGGTTGGCAGCCGCGGACGCTCACTCCCGGGATGACTGTTACCGCGACGGTCCACCCGCTACGCGATGGGACGAATGGCGGCCAATTTCTGAAAATCACGCTTCCGGACGGAACAGTGTTCGGTAGGTAGGGCGGCAGCTCCCAAACAATCTGCGGCCGATCGCTGCGATCCCAAGTCCAGTGATCATAGGTTGAAAAGGGAAATCGACTTTCCATAAAGTAGCGAGACCCTCAAGGGCGCGGACGAAGACGACAACTTGTACAAGCAAAACTGGTGCCCGGAACCGTATTTCAATTTCCGAGTTGTTTTTATTGGGCGTTCGCGCATTCCTCGAGGAGATTAGGCCATGAAAATCGCCACTTTTGCGGCGCTGGGGCTTCTCATCCTGACGGCCCCGGCGTTTGCTCATCACCCATTCGCGTCCGAATTCGACGCCAGTGCACCTGTAAATCTGACCGGAAAGGTGACGAAGGTCGACTGGAACGAGCCCCATGTCGTCTTCCACGTTGCGGTCCCGGATCCAACCGGCCAGACGAGGGATTGGCGCCTCGAAGCGGCAAGTCCCGCCATGCTCGAGAGAAAAGGGTGGAGCAAGAGCATGCTGAAGGAGGGCGACCAGATCACCGTGCGCGGGTATCGCGCAAAGTCGGAGCCGTTCAGGGGGACGGCGCGCTCGGTCAAACTTCCGGGTGGTGAGAAAATGCCATCAGGTGACGATGACGACGGCGGTCCGAAGGTTTAGGGCTGCTCATTAGACAACCAACGGTTTGAGCCCTCTGCGGCGCAGTCCCAGCACTCCCGTTACGGCGAGGAGAGAGGTGAGAAGGGCGCAAGCAGCCCACAGGGTCTTGGTGAACCATCCGCCGGCCGACCCTGAGTGAATGGCATACAGCCCCCGCCAGATCGCTTCGCCTCCCAAAGAACTCCCGACAAGACTGTGCACGAACGAGGGAAACGCGAAACATGCCCCGGTCGCGCCCCACACAGCGGCAAAGATGATCATCCACACGCCGGTACGGCGATGGAGCTTGCGCGCGCGTTCCGCCAGATCGGTTGCCGGTCGCTTGGACAGGAAGCGAGGTCGCTTGAGATTGCCAAGCCACAGGAATGCGCCGCTGAGCGACAGCAACACCACCACCAATGAACCGATTCCATTGGCGACACGGCCCCAATGCCCGCCCAAAAGATTGGTATGGAGGTCCCGGAGAAAACCGAGAGCTTGCAGGCTGAATGGCTGCGCGTTACCGAGGTCCGCGCCGCTATAGGGATTGAACAACCGCCGTCGCAGTCCGCCTTCTCCCTCCAGCCAAAGCTCTGCAATGACGTCAGCCGAAACCTTCCGGTCCCACACGCCGACGACGCGATCATGCGGATATTGCCAGAGGGCCGCTTGCATCAAATCAGCAGCGCTCAGCCGTCGCTGACGGTCCGAGGATGTCAGCGCTGGATCGGGGGAGAAAAAGCGGTACAGTTCGTGCTCGAAGAGAACGACGCCGCCGCTGAGGCTTACCAAACAGATATAGACGACGACCGCAGCGCCAGCCCCGAGGTGCAGCCTGTGAAGGGATCGGCGAACTCGCCGCAGGCGTGGGCCCGCACGGTGCGAGTCCCGGGAATAAGAAGTCGCACAAAACGCCTTTTCCACCCTCCCTCCTCGCGCCGGCTACGCCCGGGCAAGAGATATCACGCTCTCATGCGGTCTGTCCCATTTTCGTTTCGGAAAACTTTCGCCCGCTTGTTAAAGAATCTCGTCTTGCGGCGCCCATGTGATGATCGATAGGGGACTATACTATTTTCGTGTCAGCCTTGTTGTCCGGCTGTGATACTATATTGATAAAACCTTCGGGCCGATCGATGCCGCAGGTCCGACACCTCGTTACGAGCGCTCGAACCTCGATGTCGACCATATCGAAATTCACTGCTACAGATTTGGGGGCCTCCCCGTTCAGCCTGATTTTGAGGCCGCAATGAAGGGACATCATCGGGGAACTGCGGCGGCCGCTCAATCGCACGGCGACGCCGCCTTCACGAGTGACCCGTGAGGGCGGTGGAACGCGCCGCAGCCTGTTTGCGAGCAGGCGCGCAGGCGCTACGATGATTGACCCGGTCCGTTGAAGGAGATAGCGAATGAGAAGGCACGTAGCGGCCGCCCTGTGCTCGGCGGCCTTGGGAGCAATCGCGGTATCTGCAGCTTCGCTCGCCCTCGCTCAACAAGAAGCCGCGAAGGGCGATCCGCAAGTCCGCTCCTCCATCAAAGATGTGATGGAATCGATCATCGATCCATCCGCCGACGTACTTTGGGGAGCGGCAGGAGCGATTGTCGATAAACAAGGCATTCAGGATTTGTCTCCGAAAACGCCAGAGGAGTGGCTCAATGTGCGTCATGCCGCGGTTCGGATCATCGAGGGGGCGAACCTGCTGATGATGCCGGGTCGCCAGGCGGCTCCGGCCGGAACCAAATCAGACGCCCCGGGGGTCGAGCTAGAGCCCGCCGAGATAACCGCGCTCATAAACAAGGAACGAAAGAGTTTCGATGCCTTTGCTAAGGCATTGCAGGATCTTGGTTTAGAAGCGTTGCGGACGAGTGAGGCTCAAAACGTCCCCTTACTGGAGGACATCGGGGGTCGAATGGAGAATGTTTGCGAGAGTTGCCATCAGACATTCTGGTATCCGCTGGAGAAGCCCGCCTCCACCCGCAAATAGAGCACCGTGCGCAGCAGCGCCTCCGCGACTTCGGCACTCCGGACAAAGCTCGGTTTTCCGGCGATGGCAGAGCGCGCCGCCTGTGGCGCGCTAACCTCATGCCAGTCTGCACCCTTCACTTTCCATCGGCGAGCGGCCGCGAACCAATACCTCCCTAGGAAATAGATGCGCCGTGTCACTCTGTTCGAGAACGATAACGCAAGGCGGCGCGGGGCACCGCCTTGCGCCAGAGCTCTCTTAATTCAGCCGAACGCCCTCTTCACCCGATCCGGCGACATCGGCGTTTCGCGCAGGCGCACGCCGGTGAGTTGTGCGACCGCATTGGCGATTGCGGGGGCGACCAGCGGCGTTGCCATCTGGCCGACGCCGGTTGGATGGTTGTCGGTCGCCACCACCTCGATGATCATCTGCGGGATCTCGTTCAAGCGCGGCACATGATAATCATAGAAGTTTGACTCCTGCACCGCGCCGTCATCGATCGTGATCCGCTCGAACAGCGCAAATCCAAGCCCGTAGACGATGCTGCTCTCGGTCTGCAGAACGATGTTGTCGGGCTGGACCGCGATGCCGGGATCGAGCGCCACCCACACGTTCGGCACCCGCACCACGCCAGTCTTGGGGTTGACCGACGCCTCGGCCACCAGCGCAATCTGCGTCCCCGAATAGTTCATGTAGGCGAAGCCGAGCGCGCTGGCGTCCCGTTTCCTGCCCCAGTCGGCCATATGGGCGACCCGGTCAATGATATTAAGGGCGCGCGGAGTGGTGCTGACCAGATCGCGCCGGAACGCCGCCGGGTCAACGCCGCGCTTGCGCGCCAGCTCGTCGATGAACGATTCGATCGCAAAGATGTTGGTCAGATGCGAGATCCCGCGCAGGCTCGAGGTGCGTAGCCCGCTTTCTCGCGGTACGGCCTCGCCCAGCCGGTTGGGGATCGCGTAATAGGGCGCGTCGATACCGACAAACGAGATCACGTCGCGCCCCCTCGCGCGCTCGTAGCGCACCGGGTCCTGGAACGCCGTGACTTCGTCGCAGGCCTTGCGGTGATGGAAGGCGATCAGCTTGCCGGCCGCATCGAACCCGCCCCGCAGGTAGTGCACCGACAGCGGATTGAAGCGTCCGTTGTGAACGTCATCCTCGCGCGTCCACATCATCTTGACGGGCCTCCTGACGGCGTTCGACAGCACGACGGCGTCATGAACGTATTCTTCGTCGCGGTGACCGCGCCGTCCGAAGCCACCGCCCATCAGCATGTCGTGATAGGTGACCTTGTCCGGCGCGATCTTGAGCGCGTCGGCGGCGACCGTCACTGCGATGGTCTTGGACTGCACGCCGCACCACAATTCGCAGGCATCACCTGAGGCAGAGACCGAAGCAACCGCGTTGAGCGGCTCCATCTGGGCATGATAGACGAGATCGTTGCGGTATTGACTCTCCACCACGCTCGCCGCCGCCTGCAGGGCCGCCGCCGCATCGCCTTCCTTGCCCCAAAGCTTGGCCGGCTGCGACATGTCTCGCGCGGCCGCCGCGAAATCGTTCAGCGCCTTTTCGCTGTTGAAGCCCCACGCCTTGCCGCTGCGGGTCCAGGTGACCTTAAGGGCGTCCTTGGCCGCAAAGGCCGCCCACGGAGTGTCGGCGATGACGCCGACCCCGTAGGGCAGGCGGACCACTTGCACCGTGCCCATGCGGGCCACTGGCGTAGTTGCCAAGGTGGAGGCAATTGCCGTTTCGTCAATCGTGTCGGGCGCCGCGCCCTCCACCGGGGCACGCAGCACCGCGCCATACAGCATACCGGGCACCTGCACATCGATGGCATATTGCGCGGTTCCGTTGACCTTTTGCGGCAGCTCGACGCGCATGATGTCCTTGCCGATCAGCCGGAACTGATCCGTCTTCTTCAGCTCGCTTTCCGCAACCTCCGGCGCCTTGGCGGGCACTTGCGCGAAGGCCGCGACCTCGCCATAGGTCAGACGGCGATCCGATTTCGCGTGAACGACCACATTCGGTTCGGTTGTCAGCTCGTCAACCGGAACGTTCCAGTGCCTGGCGGCATTTGCCAGCAGTACCTTACGCACCTGCGCGCCGAACCGGCGCAGGTCCTTGAAGTAGGCCGTCACCGCATTGCTGCCGGCGGTGTACATGAAACCGAAGGCTGGGTTCTTGTAGAGTTCGTCGTTCGGCGGCGCCACGACTATGCGCACCTTCGACCAATCCGCATCGAGTTCCTCCGCCAGTATCAGCGGCAGAGAGGTCAGCGATCCCTGCCCCATCTCGGCAGCAGGCGACATGATCGCAACCGTGTCGTCGGTCGATAGCGTCACCCACGGGCTCAAGACGACGTCCTTGCCGGCCGCCTTCACCGGCAGCCGCGACGCCACCGCAAAGGTGAACCCGGCGGCGCCGATCATGAAACCGCGGCGGCTGATGTCGGCATTGCGAATCTGGATGGTCATGGTCAGGCCCCCTTGGCGGCGCGCTCGATGGCGCGGACGATGCGCTGATAGGAGCCGCAGCGGCAGATGTTGGTGCTCATGTGCTCGACGATCTGGCTGCGGTTAGGCTTCGGATTGTGGGCCAGCAGGTCGGCGGCGCTCATGATCTGGCCGGATTGGCAGTAGCCGCATTGCGGCACCCGCTCGGCGACCCATGCCTTCTGGACCGGATGTGAGGAATCCGGCGACAGGCCCTCGATGGTGGTCACGGCCTTGCCGGCCACTTGCGACACCTGGGTCTGGCACGAGAAGGCGCGCTTGCCGTCAATATGCACCATGCAGGCGCCGCACAGGCCGGTGCCGCAGCCGTACTTGGTACCGGTCAGCTTGAGTTCCTCGCGAATCACCCACAACAGCGGCGTTTCCGGCGGAGCGTTGGAATGCGCCGCGTTGCCGTTGACCCTAAAATCGAATGCCATTGGTTCCTCCATGGTGCCGATGTGCTCGCGAATGAGGAATGCCGCATTCTAGTTGCTTCCCGCGGTGATGTGGAGCGACAAAACTCAAGAGGCGCGCGGTACTCTGCGCCGGGCAACGAGGTGTCATCCGGGCCGGATATACAAGGCGGACCGGCCGGCGCATTGCACAGCGCGTCGTTTCGCAGTCGCGCGCCTTTGTCCACGCGTTCGCGGCTCGAGCGGCAAATCGCGCGCGCCAGTCCGCAGCACTCCTGCACTGCGGCATTCGATTTAGTCCACCCGGCCGCTGAATTACCCACCAGGCAGAGCCACCACATGCCAACGGCTACGGCCTGCCCATCTCGCCGCCGCTCTGCGGCGCGCAGGAAAGCATCACCTGCGTCAGTATCGCCGACAAAACGGGCCGTGGTCGCCAGGTCCGCACGCAGCCGTTCTGCAGGCCCGCCCTCGGGTGGCACAGAGCCGCCGCCGCGGACCCCTGCTTCTCGCCGTGACTCTCAATCCTGCAGGCCGAGCAGACTCGAAAGCCACCTCACGGCGACGGCGGAAATCGGCGCGATCGAGCCTGCGAACCTGCGCTCAGCCACCCTCCGCCACCCCGTTCCCCTCTTCTTCGCTGAGCCGGTCCACGGCCACGACGCGTTCGCCCTCAGCGGTGTTGAACACGATCACGCCCCTTGTCTGGCGCCCCATGATGCTGATCTCGGAGACGCCGCAGCGGATCAGCTGGCCGCCGTCCGTGACCAGCATGAGCTGATCGGACTCCTCGACCGGGAACGACGCCACCAGGTGGCCGATCTTGGGACGCAGCGCGCCGTCGCGCTCGCGGTTGTCCATGGCAACGATGCCTTTGCCGCCGCGGCCAGTGGTGCGGTACTCGTACGACGAGGTCCGCTTGCCATAGCCGCGCTCTGACACCGTGAGCACGAACTGCTCGGCGGCAGAAAGATCCACGTAGCGCTGTTCGCCGAGTTCGATGGCGCCGGCTTCCTCCTCAAGATCGGGCTCGCTGTCGAGGGCCTCCTCGGCCGCCTCTTCGAGGCCGCGTCGCACCGCACTGGCGCGCTTCAAATAGGCGGCGCGCTCCTCGCTGTTGGCGTCCACATGGCGCAGGATCGAGAGCGAGATCACCTTATCGCCGTTGTCGAGCAGAACGCCGCGCACCCCCATGGAGGTGCGTCCGGTGAACACCCGAACGTCGTCCACCGGAAACCGGATGCATTGTCCGATCGCGGTGGTGAGCAGCACGTCGTCCTTGTCGGTGCAGATTTGCACGTCGACGATCGCCTCACCTTCATCGAGCCTCATGGCGAGCATGCCGGAGCGGCGCACATCGACGAAATCGGAGAGCTTGTTGCGCCGGACAGTGCCTCGCGTGGTGGCGAACATCACGTCGAGGTTGGCCCAGCTCGATTCATCCTCCGGCAGCGGCATGATGGTGGTGATGCGCTCGTCCTGCGCCAGCGGCAAAATGTTGATGAGCGCCTTGCCGCGCGCCTGCGGCGCGGCCAGCGGCAACCGCCACACCTTCTCCTTATAGACCTGGCCGCGCGAGGAGAAGAACAGCACCGGCGTATGGGTGTTGGCCACGAACAGCCGGACGACGAAATCCTCCTCCCGTGTCTGCATTCCGGCGCGGCCCTTGCCGCCCCGGCGCTGCGCCCGGTAGGTCGACAGCGGCACGCGTTTGACATAACCCGCATGCGAGACCGTGACGACCATCTCCTCGCGCTGGATCAGGTCCTCATCCTCCATCTCGCCTTCTTGATCGAGGATCTCGGTACGCCGTGGCGTGGCGAACTCCTCCTTCACGGCGATCATCTCGGCCTTGACGACGGCCTGGATGCGGGCACGCGAGCGCAGGATGTCGAGATAGTCGGCGATCTCGACGGCGAGCTTGTCGAGGTCGTCCTTGATCTCGTCGCGGCCGAGGGCGGTGAGCCGCTGGAGACGCAGATCGAGGATCGCACGCGCCTGCTGGTCGGACAGGCGCGCCGTGCCGGCGTCCGAAACACGGTGGCGCGGATCGTCGATCAGGGCCATCAGCGTGGCAACGGCGGCGGCCGCCCATTGGCGGGACATCAGGGCCTCGCGGGCCGTATTAGGGTCCGGCGAGGTGCGGATCAGGTGGATGACCTCGTCGATATTGGCGACCGCGATGGCAAGGCCGACCAGAATGTGGGCGCGATCGCGGGCCTTGTTGAGGAGGAACTTGGTGCGCCGCGAAACCACCTCTTCGCGGAATGCCACGAAGGAGATCAACAGGTCCTTGAGCGACATCACCTGGGGGCGGCCGCCGTCGAGCGCGACCACATTGGCCGGAAAGGAGGATTGCAAGGTGGTGAAGCGGTAGAGCTGGTTGAGCACCACGTCCGGCTCGGCGTCGCGGCGCAGCTCGATCACCACCCGGTAGCCGTCGCGGTCGGACTCATCGCGCAGCTCGGCAATGCCGTCGATCCTTCTTTCGCGGACAAGTTCCCCAATCCGCTCCACCATGTTGGCCTTGTTCACCTGGTAGGGGATTTCGGTGATGACGATGGCTTCGCGTTCGCGGCGGAGCGTCTCCATGTGGTACTTGCCGCGCACCGTGATGGAGCCGCGGCCGAGATGATAGGCCGCGCGGATGCCGGCACGGCCGAGAATCACGCCGCCGGTCGGAAAGTCCGGGCCGGGAACGATCTTGATGAGATCGTCGATCGAGAACCCCGGATCGTCGATCAGCGCGATTGCGCCGTCGATCACCTCGCCGAGATTGTGGGGCGGGATGTTGGTTGCCATGCCGACCGCGATGCCGCCGGCACCGTTGACGAGCAGATTCGGAAATCGCGCCGGCAGCACCACCGGCTCGCGCTCGGAATTGTCGTAATTGGCAACGAAATCGACGGTATCCTTGTCGAGATCTTCGACCAGCGCTTCGGCGACCTTTTCCAACCGCACTTCGGTGTAGCGCATGGCCGCCGGCGGATCGCCGTCCACCGAGCCGAAATTGCCCTGACCGTCGATCAGCGGCAGGCGCATGGAGAACTCCTGCGCCATGCGCACGAGCGCGTCATAGACCGCCTGGTCGCCGTGGGGATGATATTTACCTATAACGTCGCCGACTACGCGGGCCGATTTGCGATACGGCTTGTTCCATTCGTAGCCGTTCTCGTGCATCGAATAGAGGATCCGGCGATGGACGGGCTTGAGGCCGTCGCGGGCATCCGGCAGCGCGCGGGCCACGATCACGCTCATGGCGTAATCGAGGTAGGAGCGCTTCATTTCCTCTGAGATGGAAACCGGCCGGATATCGGACGGCCCTGAGCCGGGCGCGCCGGATTGATGATCTGAATCGGACAAGGGAGGGGAACCGCAGATGAATTTGTGAGTACCTATCGTACCTTAGATAGCGGGTTCGGACGGCAAATGCCACCCTGCGGGGCTCTTCACCATGCAAATTTATGTTAACAATGTCAGTAGGTTGGACCGGGGGGCGCAATGCCGCGCGCGGATCCCATCGGCGGGCTTTTTAGATGGCGGGTGCCGGTCACTTGCGTTTAGACTAACTCATTGATATTTATGAAAATATAGTCGCAGCGCCGATTCAGCATTCAGTGTCGATGCACCTATCCGCCTTCGGGCGGCCTCGACTGCCGCCCCCCTTGGGCCGCAGTCCGCGCTTTTGCAATACGGATTGGCAATGCCGGGAAGTCGTCGGTTGCGCAATGTGCCGGGAACGAGAGGCTCATTGAGCGACGGCAGGAGTACCACTGCGAACTGCCAAACCGCCGGCTGATCGTGCTTATGGGATTGCGACCCTCGTGCTATCGCAATGACCGCTGGGGCTTCGGCCAGGCGCGTCAACAACACCCCTACTGGAGATGACAGCCGACACTCAATCGTTCGCCTGCCACTGCGCGAGGCTTCGTGCTGTGCGGCGAAGATCGCCTGTGGAGCGCACGCCATCGAGCATCTGGCGTGCGATCACATTCAGTTATCACCGAGGGATCGATTGGAGGGAATGGAGGGAGGTGGATAAGAAATAGTATTATGATAAATTCAGCATAGTTAAGGGAGAAATGCTGAATAATGACCTCAAATTCAAAATATGTTAGTTATTCGCAATCGGTCCATCGTCGAAACCCCCTCGGCGCGTGGGCTTATAGTGCAGGCGTTATCTGGTCAACCACGCCGCCATCGGCGAAATTATCGAGCGCCGAAGCCATGGCCGTCAACGCGGTTGCGAGCGGATCACGGCACATCAGGGCAACGAGCCAGCGAATGACCCCGCTCGCTGGCCGGTGGAGGGCCTCGCGAATGGGTCTGACACGTCGGAATCGAGGCTCGTCCGGGCCCTGTTCGAGAACTCGTCGGCCGCGTCGGCAGCGGCACGTGCCTGACAGGCTTTTCCGGCCAGTAGCCCGGCGCACATCCGAGCAGGGCTTGCCCACGCGCCTCTGGCCGCTCAGTGCGCGAGCGGATCGGGCCGCAGCTGAAAATGAACGACCATGGGCTTGCGTCCCTTGCCGCCTTCCTTGAGCCATGGCGTGCGGTCGCCGCTGGTGGTCCACAGTCCGCGGCCCTTCCAGCCGGCGTTCGGATCGTCGATGCGCCCGTCGAATCCCTTGGCATAGAAGCCTAGCGGGTAAGGCACGCGCAGCGTGACCATCTTGCCGTCCTTGAGCGCGATCAGGCCGTCGTTGAGATTACCGGTGGACATCGGCACATCATCGCCCAGCCCGAAGGTGTTGTGCTGGTCGACCCAGCTGTAGTAGCTCGCCTCAGCGCTGTTGTCGCCGATGCCTTCGAAGCCGGGGCCCGGATACTTGTAGAACTTCCACCCCTCGGGACAATGGTCGCCGGTGGCGTTGGGGCCGTTGAGCGGCCCTTTGCATAGACTCCTGTCGAAGCTGCCGATGTGTCCGCTCGCGAGGGACACCCAGACGACGCCCTTGCTGTCTATATCGCCGCCGCGCGGGCCGTAGCCCGGCAGCGGAATGTTGTAGACTTCCGTCAGCGCCGTTTCGGGTGGGTTCGGACCCGGGGCGACGCGGATCACGGCGCCCCGGCCGACGAACACGCCGACGGTGCCCCAGATGGAGCCGTCAACGGGGTTGGGCATCACGGCATAGAAGCCGCCGCTGCCGGTGATGCGCTTGTCCTTGGTCGGATCGACCGGCTGGTTGGGCTCGACATAGTCGTCGCGCTTGCCGTTGCCGTTGGTATCGAGAACGAACGCCGTCCAGCCTTGAGATTTCGCAGCATCGCCGGTCTCGTCGAGCATCTTGGTGTTGAGCCAGCCGAGGACTGGACCGCCGCCGCTCGCCCACACGGTGTTGTTGGCATCGTAGCCGAACTGCAGGTGATGGGTGCCGAAGCAGGTATCGACGAAGGTGTATTTCCCTGTCTTGGGGTCGAGCATGGCTATCTGGCGCACGTTCCTCTCGATCGGGAACAGTTTCGCCGAGGGATGGTCGGAGCCCTTCTTGCAGAAGGCGGGATTGTCGGCGCCGCGGATCGCCGCTGCGAGCCAGACGCGGCCGTTCTGGTCGATCATCGAATTGTGATTGTTGACCCGCGAATCCCAGATTTTCTTGTCGCCCCAATAGGCCGAAGGCTGCATCGGGGTCAGCATGGCGGCATGCCCGGGGCCGAGCGATTCCGGCATGCTCGGGTCGCGCACCGGCGCGTGGAACACCGTCGCGGTGTTGGTCTTGGGATCGAGGACCGGCAGATTGTCGGTGGAATATTCCGTCGAACCGTACAGAGGACCGTAGG
>JASHRR010001412.1 GCA_030037185.1 Xanthobacteraceae bacterium
GGTCTTTCGATTGTGTTTGCGGATGGAGGAGTTCTTGCTTTGTTTCACCACTCGCTCCGCGTTTCCCCTCCATGCCTAAAGGCAGGGGCTTCCGCGCGGACCTCCTCAGTCTCAGGACGAGGCCGGTGATGTTGTCGATTATGATTCGCAATGTGGAAACGCCGCGCTGATGCCATGACCACCAAATCCAATCCTCCTTTCACCTGGCCCAACAACGCGCGGCTCGCAGTTGCGGTGACGTGCCTGTTGGAAAGCTGGTCGGACGATAACGGCCCGCCCTTCTCGGTGCAGACCACCGCGCTCAAGACCGGCATCCGTGACCGCGCAGCGATGACGTGGGGAACTTACGGCGTGCGCGCCGGGGTGTGGCGGCTCATCCGGATTCTCGACGAGCATGGGGTCCCGGCGACGTTCTGCGCCAATGCGCATTCGCTGGAACTGGCGCCGCAATCAGCCGAGCAGATGCTCAAGTCCGGCCACGAGATCGCGGCCCATTCCTACACGCAGGACAATATCCTGGCGTATCTCACGGTCGATGAGGAACAGGCGGTCATTCACCGCTGCATCGACATATTCCGCAAAATCACTGGCGCGCCGCCGAAGGGCTGGCTCAGCCCGGTCCTGGCGTCGACCGCCCACACCGAAGAGCTTCTTACGGCTGCAGGCTTTCTGTGGTACGGCGACTACAACCACATCGACCTGCCGTTCTGCGCAAAGAACCGCAACGGCACGATCGTTGCGTTTCCGCATACCGATTACGCCGATCATCGGGTGCTGCGCGGCAGTCCGCGCCACTGGCACGATGTCTACAAAGACACCTTCGACTATCTCTACCACAATGAGCCGATGGCTTTTCTCAACCTGACCGTCCACTGCCATTTCGGCGGCCGTCCGCTGATGGCCGCGATGGTGGACAAGATATTGAAATACTTGCGCGGCTTTCCCGATCTGTGGATCGTCCGCCACGACGAGCTGGCGCAATGGGTGCGCGACAACGCGGTGGCGGAATGGACCAATCAGCAGCGGTTTTTTCCGGATTCGTGAAGCTCACCGGCGGGTTTGAGCGTCTCGCGCTTCGCAGAGCTCTAAATTTTGCACGCGCAAACTGCTGGCGAGGGGCCCTCCACGCCTTGAGCTGACAACGCAGCGGGTCGGGCGTGGGCGGCCGTCCCCGGGGCAGGCATCCCCTGGGTACGGTTTGCGCAAGGAAAGGCCCTGTCCCTCCTGGTGATCTGCCTTAAGAACCAGGATCTGGCGTTTCCTTTGCTCAGGGGACGGCTATTTCCCGGGCGCAAGGGTGTCGCGGAAAGGATTGGCCGGGTAGACGCCGAGAATCCTCAAGGAATTCGGCTGGCTGAAAAACGCCAGTTCTTCGAGCGCGAGCTTGAGACCGGGCTCATCCGGATGCCCTTCGACGTCGGCATAGAATTGAGTCGCGGAAAAAGTTCCCTCCAGCATGTAGCTTTCGAGCTTGGTCATGTTGACGCCGTTGGTGGCAAAGCCGCCGAGCGCCTTATACAGCGCGGCCGGGATGTTGCGTACCTGGAAGATGAACGTCGTCAACACCGGCCCGTCATGGGGCGGTGGTGCCTTGGCTTCCCTCGCCAGTACGATGAAGCGTGTGGTCGAATGGGATTCGTCCTCGATATTCTCGGCGAGGATTTCGAGCCCGTAGATTTCCGCTGCCAGCTTCGATGCGATCGCCGCGCAGCCGCGATCGCGGCGCTCGGCGACTTCGCGCGCCGCGCCTGCGGTGTCGGCCGTGACCACCGTCTTGACGCCAAGCTTGCGGAGAAAGTTGCGGCACTGGCCGAGCGCCATGGTGTGGCTCTCGACCGACTTGATCTCGGCAAGCCGCGCTCCCTTGAGGCCCATCAGCTGATTGCGGATCGGCAGGAAGCACTCGGCCACGATATGCAAGCCGGCGCCCGGCATCAGGTGGTGGATATCGGCAACGCGCCCCGCGACCGAGTTCTCAATCGGGATCATGCCGAGATCGGCTTCCCGGCTCGCCACCGCGTTGAGCGCATCCTCGAAGGTGGGGCACGGCACCGGCTCGGCGTCCGGGTAGGCTTCCCGGCAGGCAATATGCGAGTTCGCTCCCGGCTCGCCCTGGAAAACGATTTTCAGTCGTCTGGCTGGCGTGATCATGGCCGTCCTTCTACGAGACAAAACGGTCTGGTCAAGGTCGCGCTAGCATGAGCCGCGCCGCTTCGAGGTCGGTCGGGGTGTCGACGCCGAGCGGGACGGCGGCGACGATGACCACATCGATGCGCATGCCGGCCTCGAGCCCGCGCAGCTGCTCGAGCCTTTCGCGCTGCTCCAGGGTCGATGCCGGCAGGCGAACGAATCTCTCAAGCGCCGCCCGGCGATAGGCGTAAAGTCCGATGTGGTGAAAGAGCGGCCCGTCCCCGTAGGGCGCCGTCGCGCGGGTGAAGTAGAGCGCCCGCAATCGGCCCCCGTCGGACGGGTTTCCGACAGGTGTGCCGACAACTTTAACGACGTTGGGATCGCTGCGCTCGTGCGGCCGGCGGATCTCGGCGGCGAGCGTTGCGATATCGACCGCCGGATCGGCGAGCGGCGCCAGCGCCGCCCGGATATCGGCCGGAGCAATCGCCGGAAGGTCGCCTTGCACATTGACGATGATGTCGGCACCGGCGCCGATTTGTTCCATCGCTTCGAAGATGCGGTCGGAGCCTGACACATGGTCGGCCCGGGTCATCACTGCCTGACCGCCGGCACGGCTGACCGCGATGGCGATTTCTTCCGAGTCGGTTGCCACATAGACCGGCCCGAGGCCGGATTCCCGGGCCCGCTCCAGCACGTGGACGATCATTGGCCGGCCGGCGATATCTGCCAGCGGCTTGCCGGGCAAGCGGGTCGAGGCCATGCGAGCCGGGATGAGGATGAGGACGCTGTCCGCCATAGAAATCCTGTGCGGTTGGGTTACGCGCTTCGCCGGTTCGTCCTGTCGGAGCGCTGGCGCAACGCCGTACTCCCAGGAATGTTGGGCAATCGCATAATGGGCGGGGCCCGTGCGGCCGGCGACATGGGTAAGGTTCTCTCCGGGCATGGGCAACACATTTCTGCCTGGAGGTTGGGTCAGTGCGCGGCGTCCCGTGCCGTGACCCCCGGCATCGCTGCTGTGTGCGCGCCTCGTCAGGGCAGCTTGCCGAAAATTCTGATGAATTGGGCGGCAACGTGGGATAACTACGCGGGTGCTGCCGCGCCCGCGGACGGTGAATGCTTGATTGGGCAACGAAAGAGGGGCGACCGATGAGGAGGAATCACCTGCCGCCGTCATGCCGGCGCTTGTGCGGGCGTCGACGTCTTCCCTACCGGCGCTTCCAGCGGGGCGGGTCGGATGGAGGCAGCGAGAACGACGGGCATGGAGCGGATGATTAATTGCACCATGCGGCCGAACAACCGGCGCAATGTGGCCTAACTCCGATCTCTTAAAATTTTTCTCACAGGAAAACGCGCTTGTCCAAGCTGTCGCTGACTCTCGCTTGCGGCGATTACGAAATCGTACGCGCGCTGGCGGACGGAACGGTCGTGCCCGACGGCATCGACCTCAATGTACTGACCGAGATGGATTCGACAACGCGCCATTGGCGCTTTTTGCGAAACCACGAATTCGACCTCGCGGAAATCTCGTGCTCGTCCTATCTCATCGCCCGCGATCACGGAATGCCGATCGATGCGATTCCGGTCTTTCTTCATCGCAGATTTCGCCACGGATTCATCTTTATCAACACAACCAAGGGCATACGCGGTCCCGGCGATCTCGTCGGCCGCAAGATCGGTCTCAAGGAGTTCCAAGCCACCGCCGTGGTGTGGATCCGCGGCATCCTCCAACATGAATACGGTGTGCCGCTCAACTCGATTGAATGGCTTTGCGAGCTCGACGAGACAATGGACTTTGTGCCGCGCGCCGATTTCAAGATCGGGCGCGTGCCCGCCGATGCATCGATCGAGCAGATGCTCGCCGCCGGAGAGATCGATGCAGTCCTGCATCCTGATCT
>JASHRR010001413.1 GCA_030037185.1 Xanthobacteraceae bacterium
CAGGCCAAAGCCAAGAGGAAGCAGGACGAAGCCCAGCTGTCTTCCGCCGAGAAGGACCTGATGCGCTCGCGCACTCTGGTCGATAAGAGCTTTCAAACCCAGCAAGTGGTCGATCAGCAGCAGGCCAAGGTGGATCAGCTGATCGCCTCGCTCAATGCCGATGATGCAGCGATTGAAACCGCTCAGACGCAGCTTGATTATACCTTGGTCACCGCTCCGAGCGACGGCCGCATGGGCGTGCGCCTGATTGATCCCGGAAATGTCGTGCGCTCGGCCACTTCCTCCATTATCGCCACCCTGACGCTGACCAAGCCGATCGCGGTGCTGTTCACCCTCTCGGCGCGCTCGCTCACTGACGTGCGCGACGCCCAGGCGCGCGGCCCGGTGGAGGTGACGGCGTTCAGCCAGGACAATGTCAATCCGCTCAGCAAGGGTACGCTGCTGCTGATCGACAATATCGTCGATCAGGCCAGTGCCACGATTCGTCTTAAGGCGATGTTTGCCAACGAGGACGGCAAGCTGTGGCCGGGAGACTTCGTCAATGCGCGCGTCCTCCTCGACGTGCGCCGCGACGTCCTGGTCATTCCGGCGCCGGCCATTCAGCGCGGGCCGGACGGACTCTTCACCTGGGTGGTGAAGCCGGAAGGTGTCGTCGAGGCACGCCCGATCACGGTCGGACCCACCACCGCCGACCAGACGATCGTCGCATCCGGGCTTGCCGAGGGAGACCGCGTCGTCGTCAACGGCCAGTACAAGCTGCGGCTCGGTTCGCACGTGACGGTGAATTCGTCTTCAGCTCCAGCGCCTCCGAAACAGGACCGTGCGTCATGAACATCTCCGAGCCATTCATCCGGCGTCCGGTCGCGACATCGCTGCTGATGGCGTGGATCGGCTTCGTCGGCTTCGTCGCCTTCCCGCTGTTGCCGGTGGCGCCGTTACCGCAAGTTGACTTTCCCACTATTCAGGTGAGCGCGACGCTGCAGGGCGCCAGCGCCGAGACCATGGCGGCCTCGGTGGCGGCACCGCTGGAGCGTCAGTTCGGGCAAATTCCCGGGGTCACTCAGCTCACCTCGATGAGCGCTCTTAACGGCACCACCATCGCCATCCAGTTCGACCTCAATCGCAACATTGATTCGGCCGCGCAGGACGTGCAGGCGGCGATCACGGTTGCCGGCAGGACCTTGCCGCAGCAGATGTCGACGCCGCCGAGCTACAAGAAGGTCAATCCCGCCGACTCGCCGATCATGGTGCTGTCGGCCCAATCGGCGACCTTGCCGCTTTACGTGGTTGACGACTACGTCGATAACTTCCTGGCTCAGCAGATTTCGCAGGTTCCCGGAGTTGCCCAGGCGCTCATCAGCGGCGAGCAGAAGACGTCGATCCGCATCGAAGTCGATCCGGCCAAGCTCGCCTCGAGCGGTCTGACTTTGGAGGATGTGCGCGGCATGCTCGTCAATGCGACGACCATTGCGGCAAAGGGCACCGTCAATACCGAGCGCACAAGCTTTACCATCGCGGCAAATGACCAGATCATCGATCCCGATCCGTTCGAAGACATCGTGCTTGCCTATCGCAACGGCGGCCCGATCCGGGTGCGCGACGTCGGCCGCGCGATCGCCGGCGCATCCGACCGCACCGTCAGGGGCTACCAGGATCTCAAGGAGAGCGTTCTCCTCTACATCTTCAAGCAGCCCGGCGCCAATGTCATCGATATCGTCGATAAGGTAAAGGAAATGCTGCCGCGCCTGACGGCGAACATCCCGCCGGCAGTCGACGTGCAGATTCTGCTTGATCGCACCACGACAATCCGGGCCTCGATTGGGGACGTTGAATTCACCCTGCTGCTGACAATCGCGCTGGTGGTGCTGGTCATACTGCTGTTCCTTCGCAGTTTCTGGGCGACCTTCATTCCGGGCATCACCGTGCCGCTGGCCATTCTCGGCTCGTTCGCCGCGATGTATTTGCTCAGTTTCAGTCTCGACAACCTTTCGCTGATGGCCCTCACCATCTCCGTCGGCTTCGTTGTCGACGACGCCATCGTCGTGGTCGAGAATATTCACCGTCATATCGAGAACGGCGAGGCCCCGTTCGAAGCGGCCCTCAATGGCTCGCGCGAAATCGGCTTTACGGTGCTTTCGATCAGCTTCTCGCTGATCGCAGTGTTCATTCCGCTCCTGCTGATGGGGGGCATCATCGGGCGGCTTTTCCGCGAATTCGCCATTACCGTCACGGCCTCGATCGCCGTCTCGGCGCTTGTCTCGCTGACGCTCGCCCCGATGCTGTGCTCGCGGTTCATGCGCCATGATTCCGGCAATCCGGGCCCGATCTACCGGTTGATCGAAGGCGCGTTCGACGGGATGCTGTCGTTTTATGAGCGCACGCTCGATGTCGCCCTGCGTCATCAGGCGATCACGCTCAGCATATTTTTCCTGACCATGGGGCTGACCGGGGCCATGCTCTACTACACGCCGAAGGGCTTCTTCCCGATCCAGGATGTCGGTTTTCTCAACGGGATATCGGAGGGCGCGCAGGATATCTCGCCGCAGGAGATGATGCGGCTGACCAATGAGCTTGGTGAGGTGGTCCTGCGCGATCCGGCGGTGGAGGCCTATGGCTCGACCGTCGGCTCGACCACCAGCGCCAAGACCGCCAACACCGGCAACTTCACCATCGTGCTCAAACCGCGCGAGGAGCGCGACGCCACAGCTTCCGAGGTGATTGATCGTTTGCGGCCCCAGCTCGCCAAGATCACCGGGGTCAATCTTTTCCTTCAGCCCGCGCAGGACATCACGGTGGGCGGCCGCATCGCGCGCGCCGCCTTTCAGTATACGCTGCAGGACCCCAATATTGCCGAGTTGACCGAATGGGCGCAGAAGCTCCTCGACAAGATGCGCACCCTGACGGAATTGGTCGATGTCGGCAGCGACCTCCTGTTCAGGGCGCCGCAGCTCAAGGTGCAGATCAATCGCGACCAGGCCTCGCGGTTCGGCATTTCCGCCCAGGCGATCGACGACACGCTCAATGACGCCTACGGACAGCGCCAGATCTCGCAATACTTCACGCAGCTCAACACCTATTGGCTCATCCTGGAGATCCCTGTGGACGAACAAGCGACGCTGCAGTCGCTCGATCGCCTGTACGTGAAGTCGCCATTGACCGGCGCCGCGGTGCCGCTGTCGGCACTGGTCGATACCGACAGCTACGCGGTCGGGCCGCTCTCGATCAATCATCAGGGTCAGTTCCCGGCTGCGACTTTGACTTTCAACCTGCGCGCCGGGTACGCGCTTGGGCAAGCGGTCGATGCAATCAATCAAGCGGTGCGGGAGATCGGGATGCCCGCCTCCGTGATCGGCACCTTCCAAGGCAATGCCCAGGCGTTCCAGTCCTCATTGTCCAGCGAACCGGCACTGATCGCGGCGGCGCTGGTCGTGGTCTACATCATTTTGGGTATGCTTTATGAAAGCTTCATTCATCCGCTGACGATCTTGTCGACACTGCCGTCGGCCGGCGTCGGCGCTCTCCTGGCTCTCAACTGGGGCCACATGGATTTGTCGATCATCGGCATCATTGGCATCATCTTGTTGATCGGCATCGTCAAGAAAAACGGCATCATGCTGGTGGATTTCGCTATTGTGGCGGAGCGTGAACGCCACCTGCCGCCGATTGCGGCGATTCGCGAAGCCTGCCTGCTGCGGTTCCGGCCGATCCTGATGACCACTGCGGCGGCCCTGCTGGCCGGCGTGCCGATGATGTTCGGCCACGGCATTGGCTCGGAACTGCGCCGGCCGCTCGGCTACTCGATGGTCGGGGGTCTGGCGCTGAGCCAGGTCCTGACGCTCTATACAACCCCGGTGGTCTATCTCTACCTGGCGCGGCTCAACGCCTGGATCCAGGGCAAGACGGCGACCGGTGCGCCGGAGGCCGAGGAGCTAGCGGCGATTGCGGCGGAGTGAGCAGACGCCGGCGCCGCCGCTCGATGTGGTTGGACCGCGGGCGCAAGCCTGGGCGTCCGCACGGCGGGTTCGTCTAGGATTGTCTCGGTTTTTTCGTTTCCCGAGAGTTCCGCCGCGCGCGGCCCCGGCGGGGTGCTGTCGGCTGTCAATAGCCAAAGGCTGCTGGCCGCAATCCGGCCTATTCGATTGGCTCGAATCCGAACTGCCAGGCAAACCGTTGCGCGTAGCGCGGCCACACCTGTGGATTGACCTTTCGCGGCACCGGCCTGCCGTCGAGCGCATCGAGCACCTGTTCGGCGGCGATCTTGCCCATGTTGAAGCGCGTCTCGCGGGTGACGCCGGCGGTGTGCGGGCTGACGAGAACGTTATCGAATTGCAGCAGCGGGTGGTCGCAAGGCGGCGGCTCGCTCGCCCACACATCAAGGCCTGCCCCCGCCAGCTGTTTGCGCCGCAACGCGTCGGCGAGCGCCGCTTCGTCATGGATGTGACCGCGCGCGGTGCTGATCAAATAGGCGCCTGGGCGCATCAGCGCGAACTCTGGCGCACCGACCATCCCGCGGGTCTCCGCCGTCAGCGGGCAGTTGATCGACACGTAATCGCTGCGCCGCATCAGGTCGCCGAGATCAACCTTTTCGGCGCCGCGTTGGCTGCACAGCGCGGCCGCGAGATAGGGATCGTAAGCGAGCACGCGCATCGCGAAGAGGCTGCGGCAAAGTTGAGCAAGGCGGCTGCCGACGTTGCCGAGCCCGATGATCCCGATCGTCTTGCCGAATACGTCGTTGCCCATGTAGGCGACGCGATCGACAAGGCGCTCGCGACGCATCACCTGATTGGTTTCGGCAATGCGTTTCGACAGCGCGATCAGCATCCCGAGCGCGTGCTCGGCGACGGCTTCGCGATTGCCGCCCGCCTGGTTGACCACGAGAATGCCGGCCTCGGTGCAGGCCTTGACGTCAACGGTGTCGTAGCCGACGCCGCTTGTGGAAACCACGAGCACGCCCGGCATCCGGGAGATGAGGGCCGCATCGACGTGGAAGCGCGGCGCGATCTCGTCGCGTGCCGAGCCGACCTGATAGACATGCGCCGCCGCCAGGACGGGTTCGGCGACGTCCTGCGGGCTATCGTTGTCCAGCCGGTCGAGCCGCACGTCGCCGCGACGCCCGAGAATTTCTGCGTAAACCGGGTCCGCAAGATACTTGACGTAAAACACGCGCCTTGTGTTCACGGACACGGACGGGGCCTTTCTGTCGCCGCGGTGGCGGCAATTCTGCGGGTGCGATGTTCTACCAAGCGCCCTTCGATTATTGAACCTGCTCCGCACCAGCCGATCTGGCAGCGCCAGCAGCGCGGCCGGATCGACCCCGAAAGCGGGGGGCACAACCGCCATTATCGGGACCCGCGCGACCGCCCGCAAAACGCATCGGCAAGCTTGGCCGGTCGATCTATTTGCCGTTGACAGCGTTCCTGATGGCCACCTTGGATAGCTGAACCACGAGCCTTCTCGGCCGCTTGGTCTCCTCGCGCAGCCCTTCCAGTTCGCCGGGTTGGGAACGGGATTTGGCGTATTGCGAAGCCTCATTGGGTGGTCAGATGGTTTGGCATCAGCCATGGTGGTCCCCCAGATGAATCACTTAACGGCCAACTTCGGTTCGAATTGCGCGCTTCGTTGGGCATGAATATGTCGGCTTTCCAACGCGCGAGTGCGCTTCGTCCGGCGGCCCACCGTCCGCTTCGGTATTCGGCAAGCTGTGTCGGCGAGGGGCTGGCGGATTGCGTCAACGCAAATAGGGCGAGTGCAGGAAGGGATTACTGCTTGCACCAACCCTG
>JASHRR010001414.1 GCA_030037185.1 Xanthobacteraceae bacterium
GAGAAACTGGGACAGCCCGTTGTGGTGGAGAACCGGCTCGGTGCCGGCGGTGTGATTGCCTCGACGTTCGTGGCGAAAGCTCAGCCCGACGGGCACACTCTTCTGCTGGCCTCCGATGCGCAGTTCGCAATCCAGGTCCCGCTTCGCAAGACTCTGCCGTACAATCCCGTCAAAGATTTTGCGCCGATCGGCATCGCCGGCTCAACGCCGTTTGCTCTTCTCGTCAATCCTTCTGTGCCGGCGAATTCATTGAGTGACTTTGTCGCGCTTGCTAAAACGACGCCGGGCGGCCTGGCCTATGGATCGAGCGGCATCGGTGGCACGCCGCATCTGGTGATGGAGATGTTCACCAGCATGAGCGGTATCACTTTGCGCCACATCCCTTATAAGGGCACTGCTCAGGCCTTCAACGATCTGATCGGGGGCACCATTCAAGTCATGTTCTCGGGGCTGACGGGCGTTCCCGGTTTGCTTAGCGCCGGCAAGGCGCGGGCACTTGGTGTTTCCTCGCCATCGCGCCTAAAGATTCTTCCAACCGTCCCGACCATCGCGGAAGCCGGTGTGCCCGGATTCGAAGCATTCGGTTTTGTTATCCTGGCGGCGCCCACAGGCACACCCAAAGGCATCGTCGATCGACTCTATGCTGAGCTGAACGCATTCAGCCAGAGTCCCGATGTTCAGGCAAAATATGATGCCATCGGCTACCTGGCGGACCGCTCGCCGCGGCCCGAAGAGACCGCAGTTTTCATCGAAAAGCAGATTGCTGTGTGGACCGAGGTTGTCGGCAAAGCGGGCCTGACCCACTCGCAGTAGGCGATCTGGCGGCGCCAAGGATCGCAAAGCCGTCAGCGCGGACGTAGGCGTGCGAAGCCGGATGCCGCCACTTCAAGCAAGCCGCATGAGTTCGAGGATCGCGCGACCCAGCAGGCCGGACGGATTGGCGAGCGTCTCCGGCAGCTCGAAATGGTTGTAGCCTGCCGCCTTCAGCAGGCGCACGGACTTGCCGGCGGTCCTCAGCGCCTCGGCGAAATCCCGCGCCTGCCGCTGGAATTCCGGTGTCTCGCAGGTGCCGTAGGCGATCACCACCGGACAATTGATCCGGGACAGGTGGCGTTGCGGTGACAGCGCCGCCTCCATTTCGTCCGTGAAGTTGATATAGGCTGAACGTTTCGACAGCCGGACCGGTTTGAGGTCGTACATGCCTGACGACAGGACGGCGCCGCTCACAGGATCCTGCCGCAGACCGTGAGCAGACCAGTCAGCAACCAGCGCGGCGGCAGCAAGGTGGGCGCCTGAAGAGCGTCCGAACAGATAGAGCCGGCGGGAGTCGCCGCCGAACGCTTCGGCGTTTTTTGCGACCCACGCGATCGCACGATTTACCTGGTCAGCCATCCGGAAAAGATTGCCGCCGGCATCGATCACATTGATGAAGTCTGGAATGATGCAGTGCCCACCGGCACGGACGACAGCCTCAATGCCGTCGGCAAAGTCTTTGGCAAGACCGGTTCGCCACGCTCCGCCGTGGATGAGAACGAGGACTGGCGCCCCCGATCGAGGGGCGCGGTAAATGTCGAGTTGCTCGATCGGAGTTTCGCCGTAAGGAATCCGGTGTGGCGGACCGAGTCGCTGTCGAACAGCAGCACTGTTGGCCTCTCGCCGTCGGTTGAGCTGAGCGAAATTCGGCGCATATACCGTTTGATCGTAGGCATCGTCCAGCGCCTGTTGGTCGAGGTCGCGCCAGACGAGAGGCGCCAGCGGCTTGCTCACGAGATCATCACCTGAGGTTCGGCTAGCATGGAATCAGAAGTCATCCGGCAGCTCGCGCGCCGATTTCGCACGCATGGGTGCGTCCACTTCCTTACTCGATCGGGCGACGGTAGGGAACGTTTTCTTGCGGACAGACAGCGCGCGAATTTCGTTTAACAGCGTTTCAGCCGCCTTGACGCGCGCCGCAGCAACCTTGCGTTTGTCGCGCGCCACGTCAATCAGCACCTGCACTATTTCAGGCGTCGCGCGCGCCATCACCATCGCATCACTGGCGAGATGGAAGGTTGCTGTCAGATTGGCCGATGAGGTCGAACGACGTCGGCAATACCGGCGCTCCCTGATTGAAAGGCACGCGGACGGCTCTACGGGTGGGGTCATCCGCAAGTTGGATCGAGCGTTGCTGGAACGGGTTCATCCACCCTGCTGCTACCAGCCGAGTGAGGTTGACCGGTGCACGGCGGTTGCGTGTAGTCTGTGGCCATATCGGTTCGGGACCAATCCGTTTTCGAATCGCAAGGGCAACCCGGAGGCTTTTTTTCGTGCGAAAGAGGCCCGGACTTCGAAGCACGCATCCGGCGAAGACCGTCTTTGGCTGCTCCATGCGACTGAAGGTGTACGGCGCGATGGCGGCACTCGATTTGCGACTTTACTGTGCAAGGTTGCCATTACCGTCATATAACTCCACCATTGCGAGTGGTGCTCCCGGTTCTATTTTTCCCTCTTTCCATTTTTTCAGTAACTGCAGCGTAAATGACGCGTGTACCACAAGCGATTGTATCGATATATTCTGGATAGAATTTGGGCCACCGAGGATCGGTGGGACATTGGACGAAACGCATTGCCAGGGCGCTGGTATCCTCAAGTGGGCTAAATTTGTCAACTCGTTGACTCTAGCAAAATAATTAAGATAATCCGTGCGGCTAAAAAATTGATGAAAACAGATTCCTCCATTCAACTCCGGCTTCTTGATACTCATAACGCTCGATCCAAAGGATCCCAATCCTGTCTC
>JASHRR010000161.1 GCA_030037185.1 Xanthobacteraceae bacterium
TGTACGAGCATCTCAGATGAAAAGAGGATGCCGCGCTTCAAAAGAAGAATGAGCTAATTTTCTCGTGCGATCCATCATCATATCGAACTCGGGAGTCTTCCGTAAAAAGCGGGCTTCGGCCCTTGCTGCCCGTCGCCGGCGCGATCATTGTCGACCACAAGCACAGAGGGATTGCGCAAGAAACATGGCATTGCGTCAACAACGCTGAGCTAATTCAAGGGCAGACGGAGCCCCCAACCGGGGGGAGTCATGGCGGGGACTATAACGTGTTATGTTTGCAACACGTCGGCAACTTTCGACGGACAGCCGCTTTTATTTGCCCAGTATTCCAGTTTACACGAAGTCGGGGATGGGATGTGGCTCCGACCTTCAGGGCAGACAGGGCTGGAGGTCGGAGCCGCGATCGGCTTTTTGCACGACATTCCCGCGCTTGGTCTCACAGGGGGCACAAATGGCGGCGACCTCTCAAAGACGTCGTCTCAGCGGGGAAGCACGTCGCGCGCTGCAACTGCTGGTCGACCGGCAGGGCAGCACCGAAGCGTGGATGCTTGACCTCGGTTTCACAGATCGGATGCTTTTGCTTCTGGCTCAAGCCGGGCTGATAACGATACGACATGAGATCATCAACACTGGCGCCGAGTTGATCGATATCGGCCGTGTCAGGATTACCGACGCCGGACGGCAGGCTCTCGAGGGCGTGACCGCGCGTAGACCATCGCCGCGCTTGCAGCCCGATCAGTAGCTTTTCGGGTACAGGTGGTATGGGCTGCCTGCAATTGCCGGCCAGCGACCGCGGTTCTGACGGGCGCCGGGCAGCATCGCATGAAAAGTCGATATCGAGAGTCATAAGCATCAGCTTGCCGCGAAGGCGCTGCGACCGCCTGTGAAGGTCTTGTTCGTTGCTCGCCTCCGTAACATCGGGTTCGGGGATGCTGCGAGTGTTTGGCGACCCGTTAGGCGGTCGGTGGTTCGGTTCCGAAATCGTGCTAGCGTAGCGCGAATATTCGCGTTGATCGCGCACCTTGGCGTGTCATCGCCAAGGCCACTGAGCGATTGAGTAGGCCGCCGTCGCGCCCTATCTCGGCTAAATCGAGCGAGCCCAAGTCTCAGTGACCCCGCGCCGAGCGACTGGCCCGGTGCGCTCGACCCGCACGTTTTGCCCGAGGGAATTTCAATCTTGCAGCATGCGCCATCGGGCGGGAATGTCAGGTTGACGGCACCGCCCAGCTCATGAGGAACAAGATCGCGGATGAGGCCTAAGCCATAGCCGAATTGGACCGGAGCCGTGATCGGCGAGCCGCCAAGCTCGCGCCAGGTGATTGTCAGGATCGCCGCTCGATCGGCGCCGGTGCAATCCCAGTTTACCAACACTTTGCCGTCCGTCCCCGACAGGGCGCCGTGCTTTGCGGCATTGGTCGCCAGTTCGTGAATGACCATGGCGACCGCTTGGGTCTGCGCAGAGGTGAGCGTGACTCCGATGGGGCGCCTCAGCGGCGTGAAACAATTCCGGGCGGAACTTTGCGAGGTCGTATCGCCGATGCCCCCCTGATGTGTGGTCGGGCACAATCCGTCCAGCGGCTTCCCATCGCCGCAACGTGGACACACCCCAGCGCCTTGGCAGCCGCACCTATGCTCACGAATCTATTCATAGTGGATAGGTTAGCGCACAATTGGAAAGGAATCAAACGGACTGCTGTCCGCCCGCTTTGATCCCGGGCCGCCATCTGGTACAGAGGGAGGCCATGAAGTTGCAAGCGTTCTCGTTGGCTCATCTACGATGCTTTGGTCCGTTCCTCCTGGCGCTCTTCGTGTTGGCCCAGGCCGCGGGCGTCGTGCCATTGATCAGCACTCACATTCAACATGCCCTGGAGGCCGAGCAGGATATTGCTGCCGACCTGAGCCAAAGCAGCAGCATCGATCACGTCCACCATCATCACGCCCGCCACGAGAACGGACAGCACGAGCATGGTGCCGATGATCCAAACGATCAATGTTGCACGCTGCATCACCACTTGGCTGGTGTGATTCCGATCACCATTATGGCAAGTCAGCGTAGCGCGACGCTGTCCATCATCGTGGCCCCGCGGCGCTCGCTCACCGGCACCGACCCCCGCACATTGGAACGTCCACCGAAACTCCCGTTGGCCATCTGAATCGCATGGCGCCCGGCTGACCGGCCGAGCGTTCTTTTGGATTCGCCCAACGACGGAGTTTTCATGCTTAAGCCTCTTTGGTGTGACGGCGCCTTTCCACATCGCGGACAGAGGTTCCGTCCTGGTTTCAATTCTGCCCCCGAAACAGCCGCCACTGTCACGGCTCTCATTGGTATCGCCATATCGCCGATCACGCGCCGACGACATCGACGCTCGGACGGATCAGTGGATACCGAACACGTGTTCGGATTCAACGAAGGCGCCGACATCGGCAGCAAGGGTGAATGTCGGCAGCGTGGAATTTCCAGATATGGGGCGGAGCAACCGCGGCGCCGGGAGCGCCGATCCCGTGAACTTCGAACGACACCAGGTCAAGTTGGGATATCGGGTTTGAATTCTGAGCCCAAATTTGATCTGCCCTCGAGGGAGATCGGGAAATGCACGAGGTAGATCCGTCCAACGTCCTTATTGGCGCGGGCTGTTTCTCCGTGCTGGCGGGCATGGTCCAGCTTTTTTGTCAGGCGCTAGAGGTGCGGTCTGCGAAGCGCGGGCGGATCAGCACCGGACTAAACTTCGCGAAGTGGTCACTTCGATCGACCGCTCCCGGCTTCATCATGATCACCATCGGTGTGCTCTTGCTGGGAAGCTTGTCCGTTCAGTAACCTCTTGAGCGAATGACTTGAGCCATTCGCTTTAAATGCTGTCCACAAAGGCGAGCGGTCGCCGGACAGGAACCAAGATTTCAGCCAACTTGCTTTCGCTCGGCGCGATTGATTTCGGCATCATCGCCGACGGCGCCATTGTGATGACTGAGGCAATCCTGCGCGAGGCAAGGCCCAACGAGTATCTCACCGTGGACGATGCGCGCAAAGCTGCCGTCCAGGTCGCTCGGCCGATCCTTTTCGCGACTGACTTTAACGAATTGCGTCGCATTGCCAACGATGTGGTCAGCGCTCTCCAATCCGTGCCCGGAACCGCCGACGTGCTACGGTCGCGACGCTCGGCATGCTGCCGGCGGCGCTGGCAACCGGTGTCGGCAGTGACGTGCAGCGTAGCATCGCAACGGTCGTAGCGGGCGGTCTCATCCCGGCAACGCTGCTGACGCTCTTTATGATCCCGACGTTGTACGACGTGATCGAACGGTATATGGAGCGGCGCACGTCTGAAGCTGCATCGGAAGCCCCCACGCCCCGTCGTAGGGGCCTGACTAGTTCCGGGCGCAAAGATGACGTTTGCCCGCGCTCAATGGCCTGGCGGCAAGCGCAAACCCCGCGGCGTGACCGGTGATATATCCAGGGCAGATGGTGGACAGGAATTGAGCTCACCGGTGACGGGAGCCGTGTGGGGAAACCGGCGAATTGCGCGTTGCGAAGCGGGACCGCAAGAGGTGGTGCCCGGCTGCCGCGATCCACGCCGCGAGGACGACGCGCGACTGGACAAAGGCCGATCTCGGTCAACATGAGGAGCCGCCCGCCTGCACCGGCATGAAGCAGCTGATCAGGGCTGGTCGCCTAATGTCTGCTTTGATGTAAAGCTGCGCCTACTGCGGCACCGGACCACATAAAGCTCTTAAATAATGCACCAACGGTATTTGCACCGTACCGGCTTGCAGCTCCGGGTGCTGTTTCGTATATGCACGTACGTTGTTAGCCAGTTGTAGATTGTTCAGGTTAGATTTTGTTAGGCAGCTGTAGAAATGGGCGGTTAGTTTCGGTCCATCAACGTTGCCGGTGTACATCATCAGTGCATCCATTGCTCCGGCGATGTATAATGAACGCTGATTATCCGACATCCTCTCCCACTCGGAATAGCTGAAGAAGACATTCGCTCCCTGAGATAGAGCAGGAGACGCCAATAACATCAACGGAAAAACAACTCGGTACATCCGCTCGCCCATGTCCAACAATCCTCAATGTCTCATTATATCTGATAAATCTAAATGGAATCATAACGAAGGCGTTTGCTGGAAAAGATTACACGCGGCTGACAGGAGAATGTGTCAGACGAGACGAGTGTCCCCTACGACCGGGCTTTCCTAATTAACCATGTTGAGATTCTACAGGCTATCAACCGATCAGAAAGCCAGCCGGTGGTCGGGCGACGGGCAGCGGGCGAAGATCAGGCCTCTCATTCCAATCAATCGCTAGCCTGGATTTCCACGGACCGCGA
>JASHRR010001415.1 GCA_030037185.1 Xanthobacteraceae bacterium
CTTTTGATGCCTGCTTAGTACTACACAGCCTCATCGAACTACTGAGACAGTAGTATAGGAGGGCCGCAACAATAGTCTCCTTAGACTTGCTTGCGTAATTGTGCGGGCCGCAAGTGCGGCCCTCTCCATTCGGGCTACGGACTACTTCTCAAGCGCAGGCGCTCCGGGAGGCGCTCCCGGGTCACCTGCCGAGGAGCCGACGAACAGCTTTCTGCCGTCGGTAAACGTAATCACGCTGCCGTTGGCCCGGTTCGATCCGTCCTTGGCCTGGTAACCCTCGACGAGGATTTCAGTGCCGTACTGCAGCGAGTTCTTGGTCCAGCCGCGGCGCAGAAGCGCGTTCGGCGCCGCACCCTCAATCATCCACGGCGTCACCTTGCCATCATCTCCCAGGACGTCGATGCGGATCCACGCGTGCGGATTGATCCACTCCATTTTCGTCACGGTGCCTTTCAGCTTGACCTTCTTCTCGACGTCAAACTCCGCCGAGAACGCGTGGTGAGCCCTCACGGGCGTTGCCGCCAGCAGCGCGATGGCCGCAGCGGAAGCGACTGCAAGCGTCTTTCTCATATCCAGTCTCCCGCCCCTTAAGAATTTTCTCTCGAGGAACTTTATCTGATTTTCACCGCTGTGCTTCGGCTGCGGCTTTCGCGGCCGCCTCCCGCTCCTTTGCCCGGGCACCGCTGAGGGTGTCGTACAGGCCGTAGTTGCCCTCGTGGCAGGCGTATTCGAAGTTCTGGTAACCAGGCTCCTGCGTCAGCGGGAACGAGACCGTGTACGGCCTGACATACGTCTTCGGGTCGTCGATCGTCACTTCGTAGTGAATCTCGTTCGGACCCGTGCGCGTGAAGCGTTCGGTGAGTTTCAGCGCGTCGCTCGTCGGCGTGCCGCCGCCATTGTTGCCGGTCCCTGTCGCACCGCCTTTGAAATTGGTGGTCTCGACGACCAGCGTGTCGCTCTCCCAGTGACCGCGGGGATCGCCCATGTAGGAGCGGACGCCTGGACCCGCATAAGGCCGACCGTCCAGCGGGATCACGCGGGCTTCGTGCACCATTTCCTGGAGGATCATCACGTATCCCGGCCCCTGGACGAACTGCTGTCCGTTGCCATAGACGACGGGGAAGATGGAGCCCGTGACGCCGCGGGTGATGCAGCGGATGTAGTACTGGAAGTCTTCCCAGGTATCGGCACGGGGATTTTCGATGCCGGCGCCCTGTGGAATGGGCCTGGTTTTCGCTTCTGGAAGAAGCTCAGGCGTCTGGCCGTTCGGCGGATCGATGATCAACGACGTCTGGCCGCAAGGACGCTTCGCCCGATCCCCCCAGTGCGGGGGCGGCCCGGTGCGGATCGCCTGACCCTCCGCCGTTTCGTTCAGGTCGGTCACCTGCTGCGTTGCGATCGCAGCCTCGCGCTGGGCGATCTCCTCGGCCGTCATGTAAAGCCGGTCACCGAACTGGGTGGGCCGGTTCAGCGGAGTGCGAATGCAGTTGTCGCTCGTCCACGTCCCCTGCAGATCCGGATCGCCCCACGGCGTTCTCGGCTGGGAATACTCTTCCGACGCCGATGCCACTTTTGTCACCTGTGCGAACGCCGACATGGCTGCGAGCGTCGCAACGGCCGCAACCAGTCCTGCGGCGACGGAGGCAAAAAATCGGTACATCTAAGGCTCTCCCTCTCGCCCCCAAGGTTATTTCTTTTTCAGATGTCCATAGATCAGCTCTTCCGTATATTCGACGCACTTGAACTCGTTGAGCTGCGCATTCTTTTCCTTGCGCCGGTAGAGTACCGTGCTTATTTTCCATGATCGCGTATAGATCGAGTTGTCGTCGATCGTGGCTTCGTAGTCGATGTGGTCGGCGTCAGCGAAGGTAAATCGCTCCACCACGTGCGTATTCTCGGTCTGGAAATTTCCCGCCCGGTCGAACCAGGCCTGCCCGTTCATTCCGCTGACATCGACCACGAGCGTATCGCCTTCCCAGTGCCCGTTCGACGTCCCCATCCACGTATCCACCGGGCCTTCTACGAACTCCCCCATGTTCACGACGCGATTCGACGTTGCATACTCATAGGCAAATGCGATATCGCGCTGCGACTGAACGATCTGGAACGGAAACGGCATGTAATTCGCGCGGGGAATTCCCGGCATGTAGCACTTGACCTCCGGGTCCTCCTTCCAGCGGTTCTCGAAATTCTTCTTCTGCTGCTCAGCGGCGGTCGGCGTATAGGGAATCTCGCCGCCCTCGACGATCCCTTCGCCCGCCGGCGAGGCCCCGAGTGCACCGAGTTGAAAGAACGGGCCAGCATGCGGGCTGTGGTCCCGTATGTCCCAGTTCGCTGTTCCGAGCGTCTGCCACAGTCCGGTGAAGTTCGGCTTGCCACCGGGCATGCGCGGGATCGACGAGGCTGCCGGCGCTTGCGCGTGCCCCTCGCCTGACATCGCAGTCACAAGAGCGGCGACGGCAGCGAAGGGCACAAGCGCGGCCCGCCACGAGTCTCGCCATCGGCCGCTCTCCTGCTTTGCCCGGCGCCTGGGCGACCTCAGGACGCGTAGGTGTTTTGATTGCTGGAGCGACGGCATAGCCTTGTGGTCCACTGTGGCCATCCATGGTTGGCGTTTATAATAACCGCCAGTGGCAGTTCACCCGACATCGCGCCAGTGGGAGTACGGTACAGTAATCTCGCCAGCGTCGATCATCGGGGCTTGTCATCCGGCGCGTTTCCTCCGACCGGCAATAATAGTCAGTTAATTCGGCCACGGTCAAAACCTGCCTGGCGGGTGAAGCCGGAAAACTCCAACGAGTTGAAGTTGAGCGGGAATTCCGCGCGGTTCCAGCCACCGCCCCTGCGCGCAGCCGTCGCCGCAGAGACGGGCATTTCATCTTCGTCTGCAAGCCATCCTCTCATCCCCTGATCCAAGAATCCGTTACCGGAGCGGGCGTTGAGCTTGCGACATGCGAAGCAACGTTAGGCATGAACCGAAAGCGCACACACCGGTACCGCTGGATCCACGACGTCAGCGTGGCGTCGCCGACGAGCTGCTTCGAATCAAAACCAACATGCCATCGCAGAAAGACATGCTTCGCTCGTGGCTGCTCCGTATTAGGAATGCGGATCGATCCTGGGCATGCAGAGCCTCCTCACGCTAACGTTGCATTTTGCATTGCCACTTGAGCAGAGGCGCCGAGGCATTTATGTTTCTTTTGGACATGATCGCTGTGCCGAAGCCGCGGCTAATGCCAGCTGCATCGAGCAGCATAGTGCCGGTCCGGACTCATTAGCTCAGATCCAGTAGACCACGGCGGCGACGAGGCAGACACTGGAAAAAAAGTTTCGAGCGAGTTTGTCGTAGCGCGTGGCAATGCGCCTAAAATCTTTGAGTAGGCAGGAGCAGCGCTCAATGACGTTGCGGCCCTTGTAGGCTTTTTTGTCGTAACGGATGCATTTCTTACGATTCGATCGACCCGGGATCACGGGTGTGATGCCATCCTACCGGAGTAACTCCCGGAATGCGTGTCATAAGCCTTGTCGCCAAGCAGCTTTTCCGGCCATCATGCTCACGCACTCCGGACCCACCGTGCAGTCGGAATGTTGCCGGGCGTCAGAATGAACACCCACGGTCGGCATAATTTATCGACAAGCGCATGG
>JASHRR010001416.1 GCA_030037185.1 Xanthobacteraceae bacterium
GTTCGCGCACCTTGGCGAGCATCTTCTCATCCGACCACGGGGAATCGGCGACAAGGTGCAAGAGCTTCTGATGCTGCACTGAAACGCGCCCCGGATCCGTCACTACCGCCATCGGCTCTACGCTGCGCCGGCCCTCTGTCGCCAGCAAACCTGCGCAATAATCCCGAAACGGCTTCTCTCGATCCGCCGCAGGCGCCGCGGCCGCCACCGTTCTCGCCGGCGATCCGCCCGAACCGGCGCCGGCGCAATCTGCCGCGCCACCTGCCGAAGCGCAATCCGCAATCGCGGAGCCTTATCTGACCCTCACGGCTGCGGAAGCCGCCTTTCTCAGCGCCGCCTACGATACCTTCATTCCGGCCGATACATTGTCACCTTCCGGCACCGATTGTGGCCTCGTCGCCTACATCGACCGCCAGCTTGCCGGCGCCCGGGGGCAACGGCGCGCACCTCTATCGCGCCGGCCCGTTCATTGAAGGCAAACCCGAGCAGGGGTATCAGTTGGCGCTGACACCGCGCGAATATTTTGCCGCCGGCATCAAGGCCGCCAACGCCTGGACGCGCAAGACATATGGCAAGGATTTCGACCTCCTTGCACCTGCCGAGCGCCAAGCCGCGCTGGAAGCCATTGAGGCCGGCAAGGCCGCCTTCGAGGACTTCAACGCGAAGCCGTTCTTTGAGGCGCTGTATCAGTCCGCCATGGAAGGCTTCTTCGCCGATCCGATCTACGGCGGCAACCGCAACAAGGTCTCGTGGCGGATGGTCGGATATCCCGGCTTGCCAGCAACCTATGCCGCGAAGGCGCTGGAATATCGCGGCAAGAAGGTTGTCATCGAACCCCAATCGATCGCTGACTTTTCCTAACGGAGATTCACCCATGGCAAAGACAATGAAAGCGGTCGACGCAGTGATGGTCGGCATGGGCTGGTCCGGCAGCATAATGGCGCGCGAACTGACCAAGGCGGGGCTTACGGTGGTCGGCCTTGAGCGTGGTGCCGAAAAATCGCCGCGCGAGGATTTCGCCCTGCCAAGGATTCGCGGCGAATTCAAATATCGCGTCCGCCAGGAACTGATGCTCGACACTGCGATAGAAACCCATACGCTGCGAAACAGCCCCTCGGAGATCGCACTACCGATGCGCAAGTGGGACATTCCTCCTGTTGGCGATGGTCTCGGCGGCGCCGGCGCGCATTGGAACGGCGTCACTTGGCGTTTTCTGCCGAGCGAATTCGTCCTGCGCAGTCATCTGACGGAGCGCTATGGCCGCAACGCGATCCCGCAGGACATGACAATCCAGGACTGGGGCATCACCTATGACGACCTCGAGCCTCACTATGATCATTTCGAGCGGCTGTGCGGCACCTCCGGCAAGGCCGGCAATCTGCGCGGCCAGAAGATCGAAGGCGGCAACATCTTTGAAGGCCCACGCAGCAACGAATATCCGAACCACCCGCTCATTACGTCGCAAGCTGGACTGATCTTCACCAGGGCCGCAAAAAGCCTCGGATATCATCCTTTTCCAACACCGGCCTCGAATTCGAGCGCTCCCTATGTCAATTCCGAAGGGCTCACGATCGGCCAGTGTCAGTATTGCGGCCATTGCGGGTATTTCGGATGCGAGGCAAACGCCAAAGCGAGCCCGCTCGTTTGCATCCTGCCGGTGTTGACGCAGGACAAGAATTTCGAGCTTCGAACCCATGCCTATGTCAAGCAGATCGTCTTCGACAGGCAATCCAAGAAAGTCCGCGGCGTGATCTATCTCAACCGGCGCACAGGAGAGGAGATCGAGCAGCCTGCCGACCTTGTCGTGCTTTGCGCCTACGCGTTCACAATACGCAGCTCCTGCTCAGCGCCGGCATCGGTGAGCCCTACGATCCGTCCACGGGCAAAGGCGTCGTCGGCAAGAACTATTGCCACCAGACCACCTCGGGCGTCTTGATGTTTGTCGACGATGAGGTCAATCCGTTCATCGGCACGGGCACGACGCCTGCGGTGATCGATGATTTCCAAGGCGACAATTTCGATCATGGTGGCCTGGGCTTCTTCGGCGGCGGCTTCATCGCGCCGACGGTGAGCGGCGGCCGTCCGATCCAGGTCCGGTTCGTGCCACCCGGCACGCCGCGGTGGGGCTCGGCGTGGAAGGGGGCGACCGCGCGCTGGTACAACCACGCCTTCCCGCTCAATTGTCACGGCGTCAGCTACGCGCACCGCTACAACTATCTTGATCTCGACCCGACCTACAAGGACGCGATCGGCCGGCCGCTGATCCGCATGACCTACAATTACACCGAGAACGATTACAAGATGTCAGCCTTCCTCACCGAGAAGGCGGTGGGGATCGCGCGGGCTGCCAATGCGCGGATCGTCGGCAACGCGCGGCCGCGACGGGGCAACTTCGGTGCCAACAATGGCGGCGCCGCGCACCACACTGGCGGCGCCATCATGGGAACCGATCCGACTACAAGTGCGGTCAACCGCTATCTGCAAAGCTGGCAGGCGAGCAATCTTTTCATCATGGGCGGTGCAACCTTCCCACAGAACCCTGGCCACAATCCAACCGGGACTATCGGAGCGTTGACCTATTGGTCCGCCAACGCGATTACCGAGCAGTACCTGAAAGCGCCCGGCCCGTTGGTGCATGCCTGAACACCAGCGGTTGGCGGTTGGCCGATGTCGCGGGTCATTTTCGCGGACACCGGCCGCACCAGTCCTGTGAATACGACTGCATCCTCTGCGGATCAAAGAGTACACCTTGTGCGTTGGTGGTGGAGACACGTCGGGGTATAGCTGGGAACAGCAGAGTATCCCTGCCCTACTCCCCAGACGCTCAGACCAAGGCGCTTGTCGGCGAGCATGACGTGTTGGTCGTCGCCCAGGTCGTTCCGGACCGCAGCCCCGATGGCGATCAAACTTGGTCGTCGCTTACTCGGCGACGGCGCGAGTTGCGGCGGTCGGACGAGTTGGATGAGGTTGGAGTAGCATGGAAAATCTTAGCTGGGTCATCGCCGCGATCGGAGCGTTGGTGGGGGGACCGATCATGATGTTCGGCGTTCGCAACACCGGCCAGAAACCGACGGCGTTCGATCGGATTGCTGGCGCCCTAAAGCAGGATTGGATACGGACCGGCAACATCGACTTCCACGCCTCGGAGCTTGAAAGCGCCTCGCCGCAGCCACTCAGGCTCAGGGTCGAAGAAAAGAGAGTAATAGAAAGCGCGGCCGGTCAGGACATCGTGGAATTGCGTTGGCGGCTTGCGACCCTGGAGGAAGGCAAGGAGCTCGTGGTCTGCTGGAATGCCAGCCAGAGCGAGGCATTTTCAAACCCCTGGAAGGCAAATCAGCGTGATTGCCGTACGGGTCTCGACACCGCCAGGCTTGAACAATCAACGATTCCATAGAAAGCAATCGTCGCGCAGGATTAACGCGCAGCACCCTGCCAATCTTCCTCTTGAATTGACGGCCACCCGCGGCACCCCACAGCCGTCTCCTCACCGATGCGGCGACGACGCATTCTGCCAGGCCGCACCATGTCGGAAAGCCGACTCATCGGGTGACTCAGAGTTTGCCGAAAACCGTCAATGCGAGGCCTTCGGGCTGCCGCTTTTATTTCGCGGTTTGGGTTTTCTATCGCTTGCTGGGGGCCGAGAAACCATCACGAATAGGTGGATGCCATGACCGACACTGACATTGCGGTCACACCGGCCGTGACGCGCAATCGCGATGGTCCTGACCCGATAGACCTCGAACGCCTGGCCGCCAGCCTGGACTACTTAGGGCTGTGCTGGGGCGAGCCCGACACCGTGGGCGACAGTCCCGGCCGGTAGGGTCATCCTTGATCCGAACAACGCGTGGCCGCTTTCCTATCCCGGGCCGCGCATGCCCCGGCGCTTCTTGCCCCCCATACCCTCAAGGGGCGCCGGGGTCGGGCTCGTATTTTATGATGCCGCGTTAACTCGACCTTTGTCATGTCACGAAAATTTTCGATTTATTTCTCGGCCCTGAATCCTGACCCGATCGGAAACCTTTTACGACGCGGAAATTCCGACGATCAAATAGCGTAGCCCGGCATTCATGACGGGTTTAGAACGCGCCCGCCTAGGCCGTCTCGGCGCTGCAGGATGCGCCCGACATCTTTGACGGCTCCGTTTCCTGTCTGGATGCTGAATTGACCTTCGGCTGCAGCAGCAACTCGGCCGACATGAATGCCGGCGCTGAGAGCCTTTCTAACTAACTGGGGGAGGACCATGTCGCCGGTCTTAAAGCCGCGAACCGACTTGTTGCGCATGAGATAGCCGCACGGAAAACCGTGTGCGGTAAGCCTCGTACGGCAGCAGGCGAGGCCCCATGGCCTTGATTGCGAGCTTCAGAATTTCCCAGCCGGCGAGCGTATCGGCTACGGGAGGGACTACGTATTCGAGAAGTTGCCACTGCGTTTATTGCGCCGTCATCGACGTGTCGCTTCACCTCGACCACGTCATCGCGACGACGTGGATCGAACCGGGTCGGCAACCTCCTCCTGGCCTGGGTTCGCTGCAACCGCGCAAAGCACGATCCAAACGTCTCGCGCCATCAAGGCGCAAGTCAAGACGCCGTTGAAGGATGAACGCCACCCGGTGGGCCTTCGATAACGCTCTGGCGGACGCCTGCCGGTCGAAGCCTCGTCTGGCGGCCGCACCAGGAACGCTCCCGCAGCCGCAAGCTGCGTTGCGCAGTGCTGGCTTGCTATCAGCCGCTGCCATTCAGCCGGGTGCCGCCGATCACGGCGGCACCCGAGCGGTGTTGTCTGCCATGCTAATCGCCGCGTCGGGGGTCGCCAACCAGTTTGAGCCGGTGCACATCGCGGTCCATCATGCCGCGGTAGGCAGCAAGGTACTCCAGTGCCATGCGGCGCGCCGTGAAACGCCGTTCGAAGTGTCCGCGGATTTTCTCCCGTGAGAGCTGCGAAAGCCGGTCGAAGGCGCCGATCGCCCCCTCTTCATCCTCGACGATAAAGCCGGTCAATCCGTCATCGACGATTTCCGGTACCGACCCGCGATTAAACGCGATAACCGGTGTACCGCACGCCATTGCTTCGATCATGACGAGACCGAACGGCTCCGGCCAGTCGATCGGATCGAGCAACGCGATGGCGCCGCTTAGAAATTCCGATTTCTGCGAGTCGGTGATTTCCCCGATATACTCGGCACTCGAACCATCCAGCAGCGGGCGGATTTTTTCAATGAAATATTCCCGGTCCACTTTGTCGACCTTTGCCGCGATTCGAAGCGGCACCCCGCATTTGCGAGCAATTGAAATCGCTCGATCGACGCCCTTCTCGGGTGCAATCCGGCCAAGAAAGGCGAAATAGCGCGGCTTGACGGCAACGGGCGTCAATAGCTGCTGCGGCAAGCCATGATAGATGGTCCGTACCCAGTTCGCGCGCGGGATCGGCCGGCGCTGCGAATCCGAGATAGAAATCACCGGCAGTGACGGGAACGTCCTAAAGACCGGCTGATGCTCCGGCAGATCGAGCCGACCGTGCAGGGTCGTGACAAATGGAACCGACTGACGAGAAAAAACGGAGAACGGATAGTAATCCAAGTGGAAATGCAGAAAGTCGTACCGTTCTGCCTGCTGCCGCACCCGCTCGAGCATCGCTATATGCAGCGCATTCGGATCCCTGACGGTACCATCGATCCGCAGCGCTCGCGGCCATATCGCTTCAAGTCTCGCCGACGTTACCGAGTCGCCGCTGGCATACAATGTGACGTCGTGGCCGAGTGCGACCAGCTCCTCCGTGAGCCAATGGATGACACGTTCGGTGCCGCCATAAAGCTTCGGCGGCACGGCTTCCGTTAACGGCGCAATTTGGGCAATGTGCATGTTCGCAAGCTCCATTAATTGTTATTGTCCTGACCCTAACGGCACCGCGCCGTTCCCCGTCCCAACCGGCTCTACCTCAAGCGTATCGCCGCCAGATCGCCTGCATTGGGCTTTTGCTCCGGCACCTTCAACCGTGACGTGGTTGGCGTTGCTCGCAGCAATTTCGAAAAACCGGATCCAGTCGGCGGCGGCGCTCCTCTCGTTGATGGCGCCTTCATGCCGCCTCTTTCGCAAGGCGGCTCATCTCCCGCAGCACGAGGCTGCGATAAATGCCTTCCTGGTGCATCAAGTGGTCGGGCGGACCATCCTGGACGACTTGCCCGCCTCGCAAAACAACGATGCGATCGAAGTTATGCACCGTCGACAAGCGATGCGCGATTGCGATCACGGTGCGGCCGCGCATCAGCTTGGCGAGCGCCTCCTGAATGGCTTCCTCGGACTCCCCGTCAAGCGCCGAGGTTGCTTCGTCCAGCAGAAGCAGGGGTGCATCTTTTAAAAAGGCTCGGGCAATCGCGACGCGCTGGCGCTGTCCCCCCGACAGCTGCACACCACGATCGCCTACGACGGTCGCAAAGCCGCGCGGCAGTGCCTCGATGAAATCGCGGCACCCCGCAAAATCCGCAGCTTCGATGACCTCGCTATCCGTCGCGTCCGGTCTGCCGTAGCGGATGTTGTCCATGGCGGATCGATGAAACAGGGAAAGATCCTGGGGCACTGAGGCAATCGCTGCCCGCAGGCTTTCCTGCGTGACCCGCGCGATGTCCTGCCCGTCGATCGTGATGCGGCCGTCCTGCAGATCATAGAAGCGCTGGATCAACGCGAGCAGGCTCGACTTTCCGCCTCCCGATGGACCGACAAGCCCGACCCGCTGACCGGGCTCAAACTTCAGCTCCAGACCTTTGAAAACGACATGTCCATTCGGATAGCAAAATGAGATACGCTCTAGCTCGACCGATGCACCTCGCCGAACGAGGCAGGCCGCCTCGGGGTGATCGCGAAGCTCGTGCGGGACGAGGAGCGTCGCCAGCGCTTCCGAGAGCCGCGCGAAGTGCTGGGTGACGTCGACCAGGGCGACCGCGAGGTCGCGCGTTGCGTGCAGAACAGCTAACCCCAATGTGCATGCGAGGACGACGTCGCCGGCGGTGACGGCACCCTCTTCCCACAGGACAACGGCCCAGGCGAGCAATCCTATTGCCAGGACAATCGTCACGGCGGCATGCAGAATGCGAATTCTTTCGAGATAGAGCAGGCTGCTTCGACGGGCCTCCATTTCGCGCGCGACCGTCGCGTCAAACCGACGATACTCCCGTCCGCGACCGCAGAACGACCACACGAGCGGCATGTTGGCGATCACATCGACCATTTCGCCGTCCACGGCGGCGGCCTTGTCGGCAAAGTCGTGATGCAGGGCCTGGCCCGCGGCGGCGAGGCGAAACAAGGCGAAGACCATCAGCCCCGCAACCGGCATGAGAACAGCCGCCATGTACACGCTGACGGTGCCGACCAGAGAAATTGCGATGGCGGTTGCGGCACACGGAGGCAGCACGTTCCACACAAACATATTCTCAACCGCAAACACAGCGTTCGAGGTTGCGGTGACGCGGCTTGCCAATGTGCCCGGCATTCGCTGCGCGAAATATCCCGGCGCGTGGCCGGTCAGGTGGCGAAACAGGTCCCGGCGCAGGTCGCCGGTAACGCCGACGAACGCAGAGTGTGCGACCAGACCGGCCAATCGCCACAGCCCGCAATCCGCCGCAATAAGTCCGACAAGCAATCCGAACGCCGGCCAAATGCCGTTCGCGCTATCGCCCGGATGCGCCAAGGTATCGACGAGAAGCTTGATGCCGTATTGCGTGCCGACCGAGCATGCAACCGCTGCGAGGACCGCCGTCAGGATGGCGGCGTGAGCAGCCCAGCGCCGGGAGACGAACCTAAACGCAAAGGCGATCGGACGGTTGGCGTACCAACTTAAATCGTTCATCGCCATGATACACCGAAAACTCGAAGCTTTCATGATGCGCCCGCACCGAAAACCGTTTCATTCGTGATCAAGGGGTCCCCCCTCGCAACGCCCTATGGCTGCCCGCCCTCATGCTCTGCCAATCCGCCCAACGAGGAGTTTCGGCCGACCAGCCAATCGCCGGGCGACAACCCACCGCGAGGTCCGCCAACCTCCTGCTCGACGCGAAGCGTTAGACATGATCCTCCCCAAAAGAAAACACGGTGCCCGATGAAGTGCTGAGGGGTTGAGAGGCAGGAAGCAGTCGGGTCCCCGTGGTAAGTAGTTAACCCGACAAAGTGAGGAATGTTCCATGGATTGTAATAAAATCTCTGTTCGATATTTCCGATATTTAAAAGGCGGAACGAGGCCGCCAGAGAGGCGGTTGTGGCGGTTGTTGGGCCCCGCGACCCCGATCAATGGGTGTTAAACGATCCCGCGGCGACGCGCCGGGCCGGCCGATCCCTTCAGCAAAACGCGGCGCGGGCTGTGCGCAACTGGGATCCGCGCACCAAAACCGACATCAACGCCGCCGCAAAGGCTGTTGACACTGCGTGTACCCGGTGCGGCAAGGTGGGGCTGCCTGCGAGGCCGCGATGATAAACGTACGATTGCGAGAAGGACGACGATGCCACCGCGGATTGGAGCTCCAGAACCGCGCCGAGCGGAGTGCGAGGGATCCTCGCTGTAAAGATACGCAACGTCGAGGGACCCTGCGTTCCCGGTTTGGCAGCTGCATTTCTTCAACCGCCGGCCATCCGACGCCGACATTTGCGCTCGCCCCCCGCAGTCGGTTGCCGGGCGTCAGACTGATCCACGGTCAGGTAATTTATCGACAAGCGCAGCTTGCTGTTCCGGCCGCCCTTGGCGACCCCGATTGCCTGTTCCGAGGCCCCATAAGGATGGCCCGCTCACCGCGGTTGCCGCAGGACCGGCCTGCGACGACCATCGCGGTCCCTGGAATCGATCCGGGTGAGAACGTTGTTGGTGTTGATGGGCCTGCGCGGGTTTTGCAGCCGTCGGATGCAGCGGGACGATCCTGCGCTTGGCGGTGAAGCTCTCACCGTGCATCATTGCAATGGAGGCCTGTTGCGATCATCTGGGGCGACTTCCTGCCGGACAAGGACACATGATCGTTTGATGTCGCCTGATTATGTTAACCCCCTATGTGAAAGCGCAGAACAACGACGATAGAGATGCCGAGGTGACCCGGCCAATGCCCTCGCTCTATCGCCCCAGGTTAGCGATCGCGTTCGCCCGTGGAGGGCGCTCCGCTCACTAACGTTGAAATCGCCGGCAAAAACGTGCGCTGGGTCGTCAAGGGCGGCCTGATGGCCGTGGAGCAAGACACACGCAACTCGTGAATAGCCACAGCCGGCGCCGAACGGGATCTGTCAGCGGCCACGCTGAACGTTGAATTCGGTATTGAAGCAGACCGGAGTACGGTACTCCTTCGACACCGTGACAATGTTGGGATACTCGTCTTTTATAGCCTCGGAGATCGGCTCGATCGCCCGCCACAAACCGTTATTGGGGGCATCGTGATGCGCCGGCATGTACACATCGGGCTGGTACGTCCGAATGTGCTCGATTGCCTGTTCAACCGTGAGCGTGTTGAGATATGATGCTGCGACCGCGATCAGCGCAAGATCCACCCGGCCGATCCGCTCCATGACGGCCTTCTCCCATTCGGTGATCCGGCCACCGCTGTCGCGGTAGATGATGCGAAAGCCATCATCAAGAGTGATCAGGTAGGCAATAGTCCCCTCGGTAATAGCCCGGCGATCGGACGTGCCCCGCTGCCGAATGACGTTTTGCTCGGCGGCTTCCTGCTGCGTCAATGGCCTTGTCACCTGCTTGAGCGCCGCATCGATCGGCCCGACAATGTTGGCCGGCGGCTCGCCGTGCCGGCCTAGGATTGGCTCGACCGTGAAGCCTGCAAATTTTAGGATTTCGCCGCCCCGGCCCGTCACGGTTTTCACTTGCTTGGAGTCGATCTGCTGTGTGGCGAGCTTCTCGGTCGTCACCGGCGCACCGACCACTGTCGCGCCTGTCCTTGCTCCGACGGACGCTGCATCCGACATGTGGTCGAAATGCCCGTGGCCGATGAGAATGGCATCGGCACGTTTGACATCTGTGGCCTTGAAACCGAGGGACGGGTAGACGCTGCCGCGGTCGTAGTAGGCATCCAGCAGCAGGATATGACCGTTGTGCACCAGCTCAAAATTCGCATAGCCAATCCAGCGCACCGCAAGCGTATGCGGACTGCGAGGCATGGCGCCGCCAGTGGAGGCAAGCGTACGCGCGTAGCAAGCCGGATCGCGCGGCTCGGCTGCCTGGTCGATCGCATCATTCAATTCGGAGCGCGGGTCGTTGAACGGGCGACCCTTCCCGTTTCCACAGATGGTCACAAGCGCAACTGCCGCAACAGCAGCACTCGTAGCGAATCGAAACGCTTTGGGGTGAAGGCAGATCATGGCGCCGCTCGCAAGATAATCTAGCGGCCCGAGAATGATCGCCTGTTGGAGATCTGGCAAGAGCCGTCCCGGCTCCGTCGAAACTCGCCGATCCGCATCACTCACCGGTGGGGCAGGAGCACGGCCGGGCAGAATCCGGATGTGCCATCCGTCTTCAAGACACCCGCATCGCCACGCTTGCACGATCAAGGCCGGGAGGAACTCCCGTTTCTTCGAGAGCTCCCGCAGGTGCGGATGAAGGATGGCCGGCGTCCTTGCGCAAAAGCTTCACGTTGTTCGAACGGGCGAGCGGGCCGTCACCGCCGCGGCCGCCAACGAGCGCCGCCCGCGTCGGAGCGTCTCCCGGCGCGGCCGAATGGCCGCACACCACGACCTTCCTCTGTCCGCCGCCAGCGGCAATCCCCAAGACCCCGCTCGACCGCCCGCCGATTGCGATCCGGTTTCTTGTTCGGACCGTCCTTAGCAGGTGAACCTTTTTTGGTGACACCGGCGCCGCTATTGGCGCACCAGATTGATCGGCTCCCGGCCCTCGGGAATGCTACGCTGCCAGTTTTTCGGATCGTTTGCCTCGAAGCGCCAGAAGCGCCCGGCTTTCGATCTGAATACCAACTCGCCGCGATCGAGATACCAAGCCGCGGGCCCGAAGCCCGTGACGATCGGCTCGCAGCCCGGTTTGAGCTTGAGCGCAAAGGCGTCGTCGCCGGCGGCTGCGTTGGTCAGCGTGATCGTGCACACGGTTTTTCCTGAGCCGCGCACCACGCTCCAATCCCCCGCCATCTCCTCGAGCGGAACGTTCACGGCGGCGGCGGTCGCCGCATTCTGCAGGAAGAAGATGCCTTCGCCGGGCCGCTGGGCTTCGAAGATGCCGCTCTCCACTTCGGAGAATTCCAGCACAGGCTTGCCTTTGCTGTCCATTAGCTTGACGAGGTCGAGACCGCCGATTGTCCAGCCGATGACGTCCTTCAATTCCGGCATCTGCGTCGCGCACGCCTTGTCGGCGTCGAGCCTGAACAACGCACCGCTCGGATCAGCCTTGAAGATCAATTGGCAGCTGCGGTCGCGATCGGCGTTGGAAATCTCCCACTTGCCGATCATGGTCTTGAAGGTCTCGTTTGATGTTATCGCCCGCTGGGCGGAGACCTGCGGCGCCGCGACGATGACGGCGAGGGCGAAAAAGGCGTGAAGCATGTTTTGGCGACCGGGCATCGAGATATCTCCATGCAAATGCGCCGCAACGAGATGAATGGCGCGGGCCTCCCCCGCATCCGGTTAATCCCATTCGCGAAGAAATCCGCAAATGCGTTATTTTTTCGGCGGTGTCTCCGGAACCGGCGTGAGCGGCCCCTTGCCGGATGCCCAGGAGAGCAAATTGTCCACAACCAGCTGATCCATTGCGGCGCGCGTGTAGGCCGACGCCGATCCCAGGTGAGGGAACAATACCACATTTTCCATTTCAATCAGCTCCTGGGGAACCTTCGGTTCGTTAACAAACACGTCAAGCCCGGCGGCGAAAATCTTCTTCTCGCGCAGGGCGGCGATCAGCGCCGGCTCGTCAACGACCGAACCGCGCGCAACGTTGATCAAAATGCCTCTCGGCCCAAGGGCTTCGAGCACGGCCGCGTTGACGAGATTGCGAGTCTCTGCGCCGCCCGGCACGATCACGATCAGCACGTCCACGTCATGCGCCATCTCGAGCAGGCTCGGGTAGTGCTGGTAGGCGACCGCGGCCTGGGGCCGGCGCGAATGATAGACCAGCGGGACTCTGAAGGCGTCGAGCCGCCGCGCGATCGCCTGCGCAATCCGGCCCATCCCGATCATCCCGACGGTGCGGTCGCGCAGAGTGGCAGCGGTCAGCGGGTAGGGCGCCTGCTGCCATTTGCCGGCCCGTAGATAGCGTTCCGCCCGGGGGAACTCGCGCACCGTGCACAACAAAAGCCCAAGCGCGGTGTCGGCAACCTCCTCGTTGAGCACATCGGGCGTATTGGTGACCAGGATGCCGTGCGCACCCGCCCATCTGGCGTCCACGTGGTCGTAGCCGACGCCAAAACTCGATACGATTTCGAGCTTGGGGAACCGCTGCATGAAATCCGCATCGATTGTCTGGTTGGAGTAGGTGACCGCAAATGCCCGCACGCGGTCGGCGATACCATTCGCAAATGTCCTCGGGTCGTTCGCCTCGATCAGCCGGTGAACCGTGAACGCCGGCTCCAGGCCCTTTGCCAGGAGCGGCTTGGCGGGCCCGACCAGCAAAACATCGGGCTTCTTGTCAGCCATTCGACTCTCCCCATGATGCACGTGATGCACAAGGTTTGCGCGGCAAGCCGTTCTTGGCGTCACGCGCAAGCAGGCATCCTGGTACCCCACAGCATTGAGGGGTACCGGATTCCCACACTCGCGGGAAACAAGAATCGTTCCAAGACCTCCGCCGACGGCATCAGATCATCAATCCGACCGGATGCTCGATCAAATGCCGAAATGCCGTGAGCAGCTCGGCGCCCAGGGCGCCATCTACCACGCGGTGATCGCATGACAGGGTGACCGTCATCTGGCTCACGAAGCGTATCGCGCCATCCGGGGTCTCGGCCGGGCGCCGCGCCGCGGCCCCGACCGCAAGAATCGTGGCGTGCGGCGGATTGATGATGGCGGCGAATTCCCGGATGCCATACATGCCAAGATTGGAAATCGCCGTGACGCCGCCCGCGATCTCGGCGGGCTTGAGCTTGCGCAGGCGGGCGCGGGCGGACAGATCCTTCATTTCGGCCGAGATATCGAGCAAAGATTTACGTTCCGCACCGCGCATCACCGGGGTGACGAGACCGCCCTCAATCGCCACCGCAACGCCGACATCCGAACGCCGAAACCGCAGGATGCGATCTTGCGCCCACACGGCGTTTGCCGCCGGCACGCGCTGCAGCGCGAGCGCCAGCGCCTTGACGATGAAGTCGTTGATCGAAAGCCGCCATGCGGGCTTGCCGGCCCCATCCCGTAACGCCGTGGCGTTGGCTTCCTCCCGCAGGGCGTTGAGCCGCTCCATCGCGACATCTGCTGTCAGGTAGAAGTGCGGAACGGTCTGCTTGGCCTCGATCAGCCGCGCCGCAATGGTCCGCCGCATGCTGTCGAGCGGAAGTTCATCGTAGCTGCCCGGCTCGTAGACAGCCTTGATGCGATCCGACAACGGCGCCGCGGAGCTTAGGGCGAGCTTGCCGGCGCGGGCAGCGACCGCCGCTTCGACATCGCGACCGACGATGCGGCCATGAGGCCCGGACGGCACCAGGCCGGCAAGGTCGATGCCTGCGTCGCCGGCGAGGCGCCGGGCCAATGGCGTGACGAGGGTTCCGCTTGCAAGTCTCGCCGGTCCGAAGTTGCCCTGCGGCGTGCGGACTTCGCGGAAGGGATCGAGCATGGTGGGGCGCACCGGCGATGCGGCGCGCTGTGACGGCGCGGCCGATAAAACCGCTGCGCCCGCCGCGGCGGGCAGCGGCGCGGCAACTTCGTCGGATAGTTTCGTCACCCAAGCCGCTGACCCAGCTCCCGCGCCGCCCACAACCGCAACCACGGCACCGACCGGCGCCACCTCCCCGGCGGCGACACGGATTTGCTCAAGCACGCCCGCGACGGTTGCCGGCACCTCCATGGAGACCTTGTCCGTCTCAATCTCAAACAGGTTGTCGCCGGGCTTAACGACGTCTCCGACTGACTTGAACCAGGTGGTGATTTTGCCTTCCGCAACGGTCTCCCCAAGTTGCGGCATCAGGATTTCCATTCCAACTCCCCCCGCGAGCGCCAGCGCTTTCTGTTCAGGACGCCACCGCGCCCGATGACGCGATCGGCTTTTCGGCCGGGCGATCGCGGCTCACCCCGACATGCTCGACCAACATCTCCGGGATGTGGGCCGCAGCCGTTGCGAGCACACCCTGCCAACGGGTTTTCCGACAGGTTTTTGTGCCTTGCGCGATGTCGCCGAACGGTTCGCGTTTCGCCGAGCGTTTGCGGGACTCTCATGGTGCTCACACTACCAGCTCACCGAAACATACTGCGTCTCCAGGAACTCGGTCATGCCCTGATGGGCGCCTTCGCGACCGATGCCGCTTTGCTTGGTGCCGCCAAACGGCGCCGCCGGGTCGGACACCAGGCCGCGGTTGAGCCCGACCATGCCGTAATCGAGCCTTTCCGATACGCGCAGGCCGCGGCTCAAATCTTTGGTGTAGAGATACGCGACGAGGCCGTATTCGGTGTCGTTCGCCCGCCGGATCACCTCGTCTTCGGATCGGAATGTCTGGATTGCCGCCACCGGCCCGAAAACCTCCTCGTTCAGCATGGCAGCTCCGTCCGGCACGGCGGTGAGGACAGTGGCCGGGTAGAAATAGCCCTTGCCGGCAGGCGCACGGCCACCCGTCAGCACCTTGGCACCCTTTTCTACCGCGTCCTCGACCAGCGCCTTGACCTTATCGCGCCCCTGCGCGTTGACCAGCGGCCCGAGCGCAACGCCGTCCTGCAGGCCGTTACCCATCTTGAGCGCAGCCATCCTCTCGGTGAGCTTGCGGGCGAACTCGTCGTGAACCCTTTCCTGCACATAAAACCGGTTCGCGGCCGTACAGGCCTCGCCCATATTGCGCATCTTGGCGATCATCGCCCCTTCAATGGCGGCATCAATGTCGGCGTCCTCAAAGACGATGAAGGGCGCATTGCCGCCGAGTTCCATGGCGGGCTTGACGACATTATCGGCAGCCTCGTGCAGGAGCTTGCGGCCGACTTCGGTCGACCCCGTGAATGATACCACCCGCACCCGCGGATCGTGCAGCATCGCCGCGACGACCGCGCCGGAGCGCCGCGACGGAATCACATTGACGACGCCGGCCGGCACGCCCGCCTGTTCCAACAGCGGCATCAGCGCCAGCATGGTGAGCGGCGTCTCCGACGCCGGTTTGAGCACCACCGGGCAACCGGCCGCGAGCGCCGGTCCGATCTTGCGCGTTGCCATGGCGGCCGGGAAATTCCACGGTGTCACCAGCACCGCGATACCGGCCGGCCGATGGTGCACGAAGATGCGGGCGCCCGACGACGGCGCGCGCGAGACTTCGCCGATATTGCGTACGGCCTCTTCGGCATACCAGCGGAAAAACTCCGCCGCATAAGCAACCTCCCCGCGGGAGTCCGAGAGCGCCTTGCCGTTCTCAAGCGTGATCAGCTTGGCGAGGCGCTCCGCCTCGCCGATGATGACTTCATAGGCCTTGCGCAGAACCTCGGCGCGCTCGCGCGGCTTGCGTGCGGCCCAGCCTTCAAACGCGTCCTGCGCCGCATCGACGGCGGTCCTGGCGTCCTCGACGCCAGCGCTGGCAACCGAGGTGATGACGTCCTCGGTCGCCGGGTCGATGACGTCGAAGCGGGCGTCATCGGCTGCCTTGCGCCACTTGCCCCCGATCCAGAGGTCAGTCGGAACGTCGGCGAGAAGATTTTCGTACATGGCGTTTATTCCTGCTCGTTTTCCACCCGGCCTGCAGCGCATGAAACGTCTGCTACCCTGGTGCTTAGTCGGCACCGAGGTCGATGTTTTCTTGGTGCGATTAAGCCCGCCTGCTGGTTGGACCGGGGGTTCCTGGAGCACCTCAGACTGTCGCCACGGGCCACCCTCGGCCCCCGGAGCACGCGTTCTAGATCGCTGAATATAAGGCGCCCCACGCCGGCGACGCAACGCGGAATGGGCGAGATCGAAGCCGATCGACGCTGTTGATCTTGACGTTCACAAACACACGCGGGGTGGCCGGCCTGCGCCTCGTATCGGATGGCAAGGTGACGCCCGCAAGCTGACCGTCCAGACGCCCCAGTTGACCCTGTGCGCTTGTCGGAGCGGCTGGCGGTCCACGGTTGCACGCCTGTGGCCATGGGGGCGGCCGGCATTTACCAAAAGCCGGTGCCGCACATCCTCGATGACGCGAGGATGCCAACAGCAAACCGCTGCTGACCGACGTGATGGGCAAAAGCGGGCGCTCATGTCAATGCCGATCTCTGAGACGATGAGGTGCGCGCCGGACTGCCGGGAGCCTGACTGGTGAATAACGCCGCTCCCTCACCAGGCATCGATCGGGGCGCCGGCGCCTGGTTGCTCGCTTCAACCAATGTCAAGGGAGCGAAGCCGTGATCAAGTCGTCAATTGGCAATGGCGCCCGCGCCCGGCGGCATTGCCGACTGCGGGGGGCCCCCTTGTGGTCGCCCCTGCTCACCCCTCCTTCGCCATCTCCCGCAGCCTGAACTTCTGGATCTTGCCGGTCGACGTCCTCGGCAATTGGGTGAACACGATGTAGCGCGGACATTTGTAGCCGGCGAGATGCTTGCGGCACCACGCGATCAGCTCCTCGGCTGTCGCCGTCGCGCGCGGCTTCAACTCGACGAAGGCGCACGGCGTCTCACCCCACTTGACGTCGGGCTTTGCCACCACGGCGGCGGCCTGAACGGCGGAGTGCCGGTACAGCGCCTCCTCGACCTCGATGGAGGAGATGTTCTCGCCGCCCGAAATGATGATGTCCTTCGAACGGTCTTTGATCTGGATATAGCCGTCCGGATGTGCCACGGCGAGGTCGCCCGAGTGAAACCAGCCGTGTGCGAAGGCCTTGTCGGTCGCGGCCTTGTTCTTGAGATAGCCCCGCATCACCACGTTGCCGCGAAACATCACCTCGCCGATCGTCTCGCCGTCGCGGGCGGCGGGCTGCATGGTGTCGGGATCAAGAACGTCGAGCTCTTGCAGCACCGGATAGCGCACGCCCTGGCGCGCTTTGCGGGCCGCCTGCTCGGCCGCCGGCAGAGCATTCCATTCCGCCTGCCATTCGTTGATGCTGGCAGGCCCGTAGGTCTCGGTCAGGCCGTATACATGGGTGACGTTGAACCCGGCCGCCCTCATCGCCGCGAGCACGGCTTCCGGCGGCGGCGCCGCGGCGGTGACGAACTCGACCGTATGGGGCAACGGCTTCTTCTCGTGCGTAGCGGCGTCGAGAAGCGTCGACATGACGATCGGGGCGCCGCACAGATGCGTCACCTTATGGCGCGCGATGGCGTTGTAGATCGGGGCGGCACGCACCTGGCGCAGGCACACATGCACGCCGGCAACGATCGAGATCGTCCAGGGAAAGCACCAGCCGTTGCAGTGAAACATCGGTAGCGCCCATAGATAGACCGGATGGCGTCCCATGGCGCAGGTGAGCACATTGCCCATCGCCAGCAGGTAGGCGCCGCGATGGTGATAGACCACGCCCTTGGGAT
>JASHRR010001417.1 GCA_030037185.1 Xanthobacteraceae bacterium
GCCGAGTGAAATGCCGGCGACGACCACCAGCACTGCGATCTCGATCGTCACCGCCATGCCCTTCAGGATGTCAGGCAGATAGCGAACAAGCAGCTCGGGCTTGAAGAAGGTGTCGATAAAAACGGTGTTTTTGTCCATCCAGGCCCTCTCGCGCGGAACCTCTCGCCGTCATGCCCGCGCAATGCCGGCAAGAAATCTGCTGGCCCGCGGATTCGCATCGGGCCCGAAAATCCTCGCAGGCGGCCCTTCGTCGCACACCTGACCATCCGCCATGAACACCACCCGATCGGCCGCCTCGCGGGCGAAGCGTATCTCGTGACTCACCACCACCATCGTCATCCCGCTAGCCTGCAGGTCGCGCATTACGGCGAGCACGCTGCCGACGAGTTCCGGGTCGAGCGCTGAGGTCGGCTCGTCGAAAAGCATGATTTTCGGCTCGAGCGCGATGGCCCGGGCAATGGCGACGCGCTGTTGCTGGCCGCCCGAAAGTTCGCTCGGATAGGCGCCCGCCTTGTCTTTGAGTCCGACACGGTCGAGGGCGGCATATCCCGTCGCCTCGGCCTGGGCCGTGGCAAGGCCTATCACCTTGCGCAACGCCAGCGTGACATTCCCGAGAGCCGTCATGTGGGGATAGAGGTTAAAAGCCTGGAACACCATGCCGATGCGACGGCGCGTGGCGTTGATGTCTGTCTTGGGATGCAGCAGGTCAATGCCGTCGACGAAGATCGAACCGCGGGTCGGTTCTTCCAGGCGGTTGAGGCAGCGCAGAAATGTGCTCTTGCCCGCGCCCGACGAGCCCATGATGAAGACGAGTTCCTGCGGTTCGACGGCGAAATCGATTCCCTTGAGGACCTCCGTTCCATTGAAGGATTTGCGCAGTCCTCGTACCTCGAGGATCAGCTTGCGCTGCGCCGATGCCATCAGCGACAATTCCTCATTATGTTCCCGTCCCATAGCGGCAACGGCTGACCGCGAGAGCGCCTGCCATGACGAAGCTCACGAACACACCGCGGAGTGTTCGGACGCATCATAGCCAGGCATCTCCGGCACACCGTAGCCTGGGTAGATCGTCGCCGCCGCCGAGGCCGGTGCCGGTTTGGTGCCGAACCACTTCTCGTGCATTTTTGCGAGCGTGCCATCCCGTTTCATGCACTCGATGGCGACGTCGAGTTTGCGGCGCAGCTCGACATGGTCCTTGCGGACCGGGGCGGCCCACACGAGGCCGGTGGAATAGAGAAAGGACAGCCTGATGGCGGGATTGTTCTTGGCCGCCCAAGCGACCGCGGTGTTGCCTGCCACGTTGGCATAGGCGCGCCCCGAGATCACCGCCTGCACGGCATCGGTGTTGGTGCCGAAGGATTCGATGGTCCAGCCGATTTTGCCGGCAAGCTCGCGGGCCCAGGAATCGTAGACGGCGCCTTTGTTGACCGCGATCACCTTGCCTTTGAAGTCCTCCAGCTTGGTGATCTGCGGCGCGTCCTTCCTCACGACGAACTGGAAATCGGTGTTGAGATAGCCTTCGGTGAACAGCAGATTCTCGGCGCGCTCCTTGGTCACCGTGACCGGGGCGGCGAGGAAATCATAGGTGCCGGCTTGCAGGGCGGGAATGAGACCGGAAAACTGGGTTGCCTCGATTTCGATCCTGCGATTGAGGCGCTTTGCGATCTCGTTGGCGAGATCGACATTAAAGCCTGAATGCCGCCGGAAAGAATGGGCATGGCGTGTGGGGCGAAGGTGCCGTCGACGCCGGTCCGCAGCGGCGGTTCCTGGGCCGGCGCGGACGTCGCGGCGAGGACGGCGATGATGGCGATGATGGCGCGATGCATGGCTCTATCTCCGATTTTCGAGACGTAGGCGACCATTTTTCTTGCCAGCACGCGGCACAGGGCTATCGTGATGCTAATCTCGCAGGAGGTCATGATGCTGAACGAATCCGCGCGTGGCGTTTACATTATCTCGGTGACGCCGTTCGACCAACGCGGCGCGCTCGACCTCGAGGGTACCGATCGGTTGATAGATTTTTATGCCCAGGCCGGCGCCGACGGACTTACGATCCTTGGTGTGATGGGCGAAGCGCCCAAGCTCGCTCATCAAGAAGCGGTCGAGTTCGCCCGCCGAGTCATTGCACGCGCCGGTAACTTGCCGGTGGTGGTCGGCGTATCCGCCCCGGGCCTGGCGTCGCTCACCGCGCTCACGAACGCCGTGATGGATCTCGGCGCCGCAGGCGTGATGATCGCGCCGCCTGGCGGACTCAAGGGCGATGACGCAATCGTCACCTATTTCGAGAATTGCGCCGACGCGATCGGTCCGGCGCCGTTCGCACTGCAGGACTTCCCGCAAGCCAACGGGCTTTTCATTCCGGTATCGGTCATTGAGCGCATTGCGGCGACTTGCCCGACCTTCGTCATGCTCAAGCACGAAGACTGGCCTGGGCTGGACAAACTTAGCGCGGTGCGTGCGCGCGAGAGGCAGGGGATGCGGCGGCTCTCCATCTTGTCGGGCAATTGCGGGATATTCCTGCCGTTCGAGCTGGCGCGGGGCGCCGACGGCGCCATGACCGGCTACGCTTTCCCCGAGATGCTGGTGGAGGTGTGCAGGCTTATGGCGACGGGCCGCCGCAGCGAGGCGCACGACCTTTTCGACGCCCATCTGCCGCTGGTGCGCTATGAGCAACAGCCCGCGATCGGACTGGCTGTGCGCAAATACGTGCTGCGGCAGCGCGGGGTGCTCAACAGTGATGCGCAGCGAACACCGGGGCCCACCGTGTCGCGTGAAACCGCAGCCGAAATCGACTTCACGCTCGAGAGGCTGGAGAGGGCGACTGCGCGCCGGACGCTCCGCGTCGCGTAGTGAAAGTGTTGCACAAGGATTATTCGTCGTTGCCAAGGCGAGACCTTCGACAATCGCGCACCGTGCAGGCGGGGCAGCTCCCAGTATGCCGATGGGTCTGCGCGCTGGTCAATCATCAGTCATGCTGGTTCATTAGGCAATTCCGCCGGCGCCGCCAAAATCGGCTGTGCGGTCAGCGTGCAACGCCAGTTCCGGCGCTGCGATCATAGTGGTTTTATGCCCGCCTGCTTAACGACCGCGCCCCACCGGGCCCGTTCTTCGCGCATGAAGGCGCCGAAAGCGGCCGCGCTGCCGCCTTCGACGTCAGCCCCCTGGTCGGCCAAGCTCCTGCGCACGTCCGCCAAATCCAGGATCTTGGCGAGCTCGGCATTGAGTTGCTGCACGATGGCCTCCGGCGTCGCGGCCGGCACCACGATGCCGTACCAGAGCGAGATGTCCATGCGGTCATAGCCAAGCTCGCCGAACGTGGGTATGTCCGGCAGCAGGCGATGACGCTGGCGGCTTGCTGCCGCCAGCGGGCGAAGCTGGCGCGACCGGATGAATGGCAATAGCGACGGGGCCGCATCGAACATCATCGCCACGCGCCCGGCAATGAGATCGACCACCGCTGGGCCGCTGCCGCGATAGGGCACGTGCAGAAGATCAATGGCGGCAAGAGTTTTGAACAGCTCGCCGGCAAGGTGAGGCGCCCCGCCGGTACCGGACGATGCAAAGGCGAGTTGGCCGGGGCGGGTTTTGGCGAGAGCGATCACCTCGGCGACCGACTGCGCCGGCAGCATCGCGGTGACCGTCATGATCAACGGCAGCTTGGCCAGCAGGATGACCGGCGCAAAATCCTTGGCCGGATCATAGGGCAGGTTCGCATAAAGGTGCGGACCAATCCCGTGAGTCGCGATCGTATTCAGCAACAGCGTGTAACCATCTCCGTCCGCTTTTGCGACGGCTGCAGCGGCTGTCGTTCCGCCGGCGCCGCCGCGGTTTACGACGATGACAGGCTGCCCAAGAGCGTCGGCGAGCTTTGCCGCGATGATCCGTGCCACGAAGTCGGCTGCGCCGCCGGGCGGAACCGTGACGACGAGTTGGATGGGCCGGCTCGGGTATCCCTCCGCACGCGAAGGACTCCCCCACACAAAGGCCACAACCAAGAGGACAAGGCTACGCACAAGCTGCATGTGCCGACTCCCACATCCGCCTTGAAGCTGCCGGCAACTCCACAGCGCCACCGGATAGCCATCAGCCGATCAGAAATTTCTTAATTCTACGCTGGCGGCCAGGGACCCTGGAGCGCCGTTTTTGGTCCGACAATCTCACTGAGCGACGAACCGAAGTTATGATCAATACACGCTTTGATCGACGCATTCCTGGCAAATGAATCGCAGCATGCCGCCACCGGTGTGCGAACGGGCGCTGCCCGCGACGCTCGCCGAGACTGCGTCAGACCTCGGCGATCCTGCGGGCATGGAAACGGGGCGCAGGGATGACATAGAATGGCGCCGGCCCGCCGGGACCGGGTCGAGCCGCGATGTGGAGCGAAACGATTTTCTGGAGGCTGGATTGCTCGATACGATCATTCGCGGCGGCGACGTCGTGACGCCCCAGGGCGTCGTCAAATCCGATATCGCGATTTGCGGGGAAACCGTCGCGGCAGTGACCGCGCCGGGTGCTCTGCCGGCACAGTCGGCCGGCCGGGTGATCGATGCGAGCGGGCGCATTGTCATGCCGGGCGGCATCGACCCGCACGTCCATCTGCACCACGTGTGGATCAAGCCCGACGGCACGGCGCTTACCACCGCCGGGCCCGAGCAAGTCGGGCGTGCCGCGCTGTTCGGGGGTACGACAACCTTCATCGATTTCGCCTATTGGCGCGATGGCATGTCGGCGCGTGAGGCCATCGAGGCTCGCGACCAGGATTTCGTCGGCAAAAGTCCGTGCGACTGGGCCTACCACATCATGTTGCATTCCGAGCCGCCGCCTGAATTCGCGGGGCAACTCGCCGAGGCAATCGAGGCTGGTTATCCGACATTGAAGATATTTACCACCAACATTCTCCCCTCGCGCAGCGGGCGCATGATCGATTTCGGCGATATCTGGGAGGCATTCCAAGTGTTGGCGAAGTCAGGCGGACTCGGCGTTATCCACGCGGAGGACAATGATATCGTCATGCACATGTACGCTCGGTTGATCCGGGAAGGCCGGGTGGGCTTCGAGCACCTCGCCGATGTCCACAATCGCCTGTCGGAGGACCTCAGTTTCCGCCGCATCCTGCGGCTCGCCGAAAACGTCCCTGGCACGGCGCTGTACATGATGCATGTCTCGGCCGCTACCGGTGTCGCCGCTATCATGGCGGCGCGCCAGCAGGAACTGCCCATATATGGCGAGACACTGCACCAGTACCTCGGCTACACGGCCGAAGACTACAAGCGTCCCAACGGGCAAATCTATCATACCTATCCCTCGCTCAAATCTGTCGAGGATCAGCAGGCACTGTGGGACGGAACCACGCGCGGCTCGATCCATTGCATCGCCACCGACGAGCTGTGCTGTGCGCTGAAGGACAAGACCGTCGGCAGCCGCATCGACGACACGACCGGCGGCAATTCGGGAGTCGAGCCGCGCCTCGGCGTGATGTACACTGAGATGGTCGTGCGCCGTGGATATACGCTGTCGCGCTACGTCGACCTCGTGTCCAGCAACGCGGCGAGGATCATGGGTCTTTATCCTCGCAAGGGAGCAATCGCGGTCGGTAGCGACGCCGACATCACGATCCTCGATCCGGCCCGGCGCGGCAAGATCACTGCATCCGATCTGCACGAGACCGACTATACGCCTTGGGAGGGCCACGACATCTATGCGTGGCCGGTGATGACCATGTTGCGCGGCAAAGTTATGGTGGAGAATGGACAGTATCTCGCCAGCCCTCGGGACGGCCGCTATCTCAAGCGCAAGATTGCGGCTGAGATCCGCAATGGACCCGCGCTGTGATGTCAACCGCCCTGGAGCATCTGCACGAGCTCATGACCCAATCCCTCGTGGCTTGGCGGCTCGCCGGCAGCGTCCACAACTCGAGTGACGGAGGGGTCGTGATATTGTGCCGGGAGCACAGCATCCGCATCGAGCCGGCCGCGGCCGATTTGCCGTTCCGATGGATTGTGATTGTCGACAACCGCAGGCGCGCGGCAATCTCGCTGGTGGCGGTGCTGCGCCAGGTACGGGCGGTGCTCGACCCGGGTTACGCGACCATGCAGGTGCGCATCGCGCCCTTTCCGCTGGCGTCGATATGATCGCGGCCTTGGTTCTGACCGGGTTCCTCGGAAGCGGCAAAACGACTTTGCTCGCGCACCTGCTCCGGCAACCGGAGTTCTCGCGAACCGCCGTGATCATCAACGAGTTCGGCGAAATCGGCCTCGACCATGACCTGGTCGAAGCAAGCGAAGAGAGCGTGATCGAGCTGCAGACCGGATGTCTGTGCTGCAAGATCCGCAACGACCTCGCAACGACGCTCCACGAATTGCTGCGACGCCGGGACGAGGGGAGCATCGCATCATTCACCCGCGTGGCGATCGAGACCAGCGGGCTTGCCGATCCGGCGCCCATTCTGCAGACTCTGATGAGCGATGCGACGATCGCTGGGCGTATCGTCTTGGCAGGTGTCCTGACGACCGTCGATGCCGTGAACGGCATTGACACGCTCGACCGTGAGGAGATTTCGGTAAAGCAGGTGGCGCTGGCCGATCGCCTGATCCTGACCAAGACCGATCTTGCCGGCCCAATGCAACTCCCCTTGGTTCGTCGCCTGCAAGCCCTCAACCCGAACGCGCCGATGTTGTTTGCTCAACGAGGCCAAATCGACCCAGCCGGTCTGTTCGACGGCCTCGACGATGCTCTCGCCAAGTCTCGTAACATCCAATCGTGGCTTGGGGCCGAAACCGTTTCGAGCGGCCACTCGCATCGACGTCATGACGTCGATACCTATGCGATCGTGCGCCGAAAGCCAATCCGCGCGGTGACGGTGACGCTCTTTCTCGAGACGCTTTGCGAGCATTGCGGTCGCGATCTCCTGCGGCTCAAGGGCATCGTGAACATCCTGGAAAGCCCGGGCCGGCCCGCTGTCATCCACGGTGTCCAGCACGTGTTTCATCCCCCCTCGTGGCTGGCGCGCTGGCCGTCCGATGATTGCCACAGCCGCATCGTTCTCATTACCCGCGGCGTTCCCCGCGCCTGGGTCATTGCACTGCTCGAAGCGCTCGATGCCGAAGTAGCGGCGGTCTCGGTAACCCGATAGCGGTCTTTTTCGTCGCCGACTCCGAGGTGCGTCAGCGAAGACGATATGGCCCGGAGCGCGGTGGCGAGTCGGGCATTCTCGCTACCATTATACCTATTAGCGCCGTGGCCATTGTCCAGGCGGGGCCAATGCCAACAACCGAATGCTGCCTGATTCGCTCTGGTGGCGACGTGGCGCCGGCTCGCGTTATCAGCTCGAGGGCCGGTCATTTCGCGCCGCTGCGCTCCTCGGCCCTCGCTGGCGCTTGTGGGCTGTTTTTGCGTGTCAAAAATGCAACACCGCAAAATATTTGCAACATCTTGTGTTGGCTGCCACAGTTCCGTCCACGGACCAGCCACAATTGAGACTGGAGCGGCCGAAGCAAAGTGCGAGCAATTCGGGTACCGCACGATTCGGAGTTTCGCAATGTGCCCATTCTGCCGTGGAACGTTGAAGCAGATCCGCGCCAGCGGACCTTCAACGCCGAGTACCTACCAATGCCTCGATTGCCGACAGATCACAAACGAGAGCCGGGCTTGGAAGGACTCATACTTTGAGTGGCTGATGTCGAGGCCAAAATCAAAACGAGGCACCGTTCTTACAGAGCGCCCGGCCTAACCGCAAGGATCGATGCGTTCGATTGGTGGCCTGCCTGAACCCAAAGCTCGGGGGCGATCCCGCTCATCGGTGACTGAAATTCGCTTGGTTCCGCACGGCCGGATCACATGGCGGTCCCAACGTCAAAACGCCACCTTCTCGCCGCCCTTCAGCAACAGGATTTCCCGCGCATCGTCAGCGCTCGCAATCGCAAGCCCCAGCCCTTCAATGATCTGGCGCGCCTTGCGGACCTGCTCAGCGTTTGATTCGGCAAGTTTGCCGGGGCCGATCCACAGTGAATCCTCCAGGCCAACCCGCACATTGCCGCCCATCGAGGCCGCGATAGCGGCGATCGGCATCTGGTTGCGCCCGGCGCCGAGCACCGACCAGCGGTAATTCTCACGGCCGAGCAAGC
>JASHRR010001418.1 GCA_030037185.1 Xanthobacteraceae bacterium
GATTGAACTGAACCGCTGCGCGGTAATGCCCGTGGATAATCCCTGTGGAAGTTGAGGACGAGGGCTTGTAACGCGAGGCTACCTGCCTGTCAGGTTGTGTTTGCCAATGCAACTCAACAGGCAGGAGCCTACGCTATGAGCGAGTATGTTAGCCCATTGCGCCGCCGCATGATCGAGGACATGACGATCCGCAATCTGTCAGCGACGACTCAGACATCCTACATCCACAACGTCAAGAAGTTTAGCCAATATTTCGGTCGATCCCCGGATTGTCTCGGCCTTGAGGACGTTCGTGCCTACCAAGTTTACTTGGTGTCGCGTGGCGTTGCGTGGGCGACGCTCAACCAAGTGGTGTCGTCGCTGCGTTTTTTCTTCGGCGTCACCCTGGGACGTAAGGACGTGCCCGAGCGTATCGCGTATGCGCGCCGGCCCAAAACGCTTCCTGTGGTGTTGAGCCCGGAGGAGGTCGCCAGGTTTCTCGAAGCGGTTCCGAACCGGAGGGATCGCGTGGCGCTCACAACTGCCTATGCGACGGGCCTGCGTGCGAGCGAGGTCGTGGGGCTGCGCATTCAGGATATAGACAGCTCCCGTATGGTCATCCACGTCGTGAACGGCAAGGGTGGCAAGCAACGCTACGTGATGCTGTCCCCGAAGCTGCTCGGAATACTGCGAGCATACTGGAAGATTGAACATCCCTGTTATTGGCTGTTTCCGGGGCGCGGAGGTAACAAGCCACTCGATCCGTCCATTCTCAACGCGGCTTGCGCAACGGCGGTTGCGGCAACAGGCATCAGCAAGCATGCAACCCTCCACTGCTTGCGGCATGCGTTTGCAACGCATCTCATCGAGCAGAGGGTTGATATCACCATTGTCCAGGCCTTACTTGGCCACAGTCACCTATCCACTACGATGCGCTATATCAGCGTCGCCACCAGAACCATCGCCGCAGTGGCGAGCCCGCTCGAGCACTTGAAGGTTACGGTGCCGGAGATGCGGCCGCTGTCGGAATTGAGACCGTCGGGCTGAGCCGGGCGCAGTGGGGCGTCCTGCCTTCCAGGTGGCGGATGTCTTCCGCCGCCATGGTCAAGCGTATCGCGAGGCCAATTCCGGCCATCTCGATCGCTGTCAGCGCCGCGTGATGGCAGCCATTGAGGCGTGCCGTACGGCGGCGTTGGGAGGTTACGTCCTGCAATGCAAGAAGTGCGGGCACAAAGAGATAGCCTATGCCAGCTGCCGTGACCGGCATTGCCCGACCTGCCAAGGCTCTGCCGCGCGTGCTTGGCTGGAAGCGCGCCAGGCCGATCTGTTGCCGGTGGAGTACTTTCATGTGGTCTTCACCCTGCCGCAGCAAATTGCGGCCATCGCCTACCAGAACAGGAAGGTCGTCTACGGCCTTCTGTTCGAGGCCGTGGGAGAGACACTCAAAACCATTGCCCGCGACCCCAAGCGTCTCGGCGCCGAGATCGGTTTCACGGCCGTTCTGCACACGTGGGGTCAGACCATGACGTTTCATCCCCACCTGCATTGTATCGTGCCGGGCGGTGGGCTGTCGCCGGACCAAGCGAGGTGGATCTCGTGCCGGCCCGGCTATTTTCTTCCTGAGCGCGTCCTCTCATGCATGTTCCGGGGGGTGTTTCTGGGAAAGCTCGTTGCGGCGTACGAGGAGAAGCGTTTGAATTTCTTCTCCGATCTCGCTCATTTGGCAAAGCCGAGGGCATTTTCGGCCTACCTTGCTCCGCTCAGGCAGCTCGACTGGGTGGTCGACAGCAAGCAGCCCTTTGCCGGCCCCGAGCAGGTCCTACGCTACTTGAGCCGCTATACACATCGCGTCGCCATCTCCGATCATCGTCTTGTAGATGTCGCCGACGATCATGTCACTTTCACCTGGAAAGACTACCGTAACGAAGCCAGCGTTGCCCTCATGACGCTGTCACCCGCCGAGTTTATACGCCGCTTTCTTCTCCACGTCCTGCCCGACGGCTTTCAGCGCATCCGCCATTACGGCTTTCTTGCCAACGGCACTCGGCAAGCCAAGCTCGCCCGCATCCGCCAGCTGCTGCCTCCTGCTCCCCAACAGCAGGTCGTGCCCGTAGCAACCCAAGACACCGTCACGGCGACGACTGCACCAGAAGACCCCGCGGTATCCGTTACTGAGGACGCTTGGCAACCGGCCTGTCCTGAATGTGCCGGCGAGATGCAAATTGTTGAGAGGTTACCGAAAGCGCCTCGCAATGGTGTTCCGGGGAGCGACACGTCATGAGGACCTGCGTCGGCAAGACTGCCAAGCAACCAGTGTCGTCGCATTGTGGGCTCCGATGCGCAACCGGGTCGATTTGCGCCAACCGCCCTTTTGCCCCTTGCGCAGCGTCCACGCAGCGACTTCCGCCGTCCAAAGAAACTGCTCTGCCTTACCGGTATGCCTCCCATCAGCCATATCCCGGACTACAACGGCCAGCGTCCGCCCGGCCAAACACGCATCAATCCCCATAGACGGGTCCCGGTCGCGCGGGTCAAGGCCACGTCAAGCGTCCAGCGGTTCAGCTCAATCAAGGTTTATTCGAGGTCGCTAGGCTCGGCCTCCCGAGGGGCTGACGCTGAGCTCGCGACCTCGAATAAACCTCTGGATTCCGGTTAGCTTGGTGGGAGGAACCTGAGAGTCCGGTTCGAATCCTCCTGCCCTCGCAAAAAAAGTGGTCGACCGGCAAGGCTGGTCGTCCTCTGGTTCGTGGCGCGTAAATACAAAGGCAATTGGCGCCGCTACCATCGCTGCAAGCGCCCGAGATACCGCAAGCAGGAGAATAGAATGGCAGCACCGAAGAGAACCTGCGCGAGAAGGCCGGCCTCGCCGAGGATATCGGCGGTCGCGGCGCCCCGCGATCGTCA
>JASHRR010001419.1 GCA_030037185.1 Xanthobacteraceae bacterium
AATATGGCAAGAACAAGCTGGACGACCCGATCCTCATGAGCTGGGCTTTACGTCGCTATCAGCATGCTCAGCTGCGAGGCTCCGATCTTTGCCGTTGTATGGAGGAGGCATGGTTTCACGACTTGGCACTGCGGCGCTGGATCGATAGCAGCGACCATACACTTTTGGAGGAGTTGTTCCGCGTCTTGCCATCCCGACTGTTCGCCAACGTGAGGCCGGGAATCGTTGATCGATGGATCACCTGGAGTGGTGGGCTTGGGGCTAAAGCCACTACCGTACTCGTGGAGTGCCCGCTCGAAGAGGTGCTTCCATTGCTAGCGCAGCATATCGACCGTAACCTTCTGGACTTTCAGAAAACGGCGGCAGTGATTTCCGCCATAGCCGATTTGCCCTCGCCGAATGCACTCCCGCTGCTCGATGATGTGACCAAACGAGTATTGCAGCTGCAAAACGAAAGCTTCACAAAGCGAATGCTGATGTATGCTCTGCTGCGTCCGACGGCAACTCTGAGCCATGGCACTTTGGTGCGGTTGATCGAGACATGCGTACAAGTCATGCGCGGCGATAAGGCTGAGGGAGACCGGCTGTTGCAAGGCGTTTTCTCCGCGTTATTTGGCAATGATGCTTTGCTGGAAAAGGCAAAAGATCTGATGGATGGCAGGCACGCCCAGCCGTTTCGATCGCTGCAACCTTTATTCAATTCTGGCGCCCCATTGGATGAATGCGATCGCATACTAGGCGAATCGGACCCATGGTTGGACGCCAAGCAATTTCTCAATAAGAACGGCGCCGCTGCTGGCGCGACAGAAACAGCTCTGGCCGTCATCGCACTCATGCAGTCGTTGGATGCTTCGGAACATGCCAATATGGCATGTTTTGCCATCGCCACGGTGTTGCGGGCGTTCGAGCTCGATGAAATCGGCGCAGCCGGCTTATCCATGGAGGAGGCGCTGGATGTACTTGCTCTGGACCTTTCCGACAACCGCCACTCGCTGCAATTGACACAGCGACTAGGTGCCTTCAACCCGCAGGATATCGCGCGAGCCGTGAGCGAGCGCATGCCAGTGGTCAAGAATGGGTGGGGCGCCGTGCATCTGGCAACCATGGCCGGCGAGCTGCGGCTCGCCGACACGATACGGATACTAATTGACTCTCTTGGCAGTGGAAGCGGGGACTTCCTATGCGAGGCCGCCCAGAAGTCCCTTGTCCAGATCGGAGAGCGAGCCGAACTGGCCTTGATTGCGCATTGGGATGAGCTTGATAGCTCGCAAAAAACTTATGGCCAGGGCGCTCTAGAACAGATTAGTGGTGAGCCTACTAGCAGATTCGCCATTGAGCGCTTCCAGGAGTTGTTTAGCGACGATCATGAGGGGTGGTGTGCACTGGCTGAGGCTGCGCCCCACGAGCAGGCAATCAACCTGCTTGCGCCGGAGCTCAGGCGCAAGCAACCCGTTATCGACAAATGTTTCTATCGGTTGTGTATCTTGACGGGACGAAAGACCGATAATCTCAAGGATATCCGCGAGCGCGTCAGGGAGCATCGACAACGCGTTCTTGAGCACCAATCGGACTGCGCCGCCGGCAATTTCCGCGGCCCGCGCGATACCATAACTCTGACGCTCAAATGCGAGCGGTGCGGCGATGTCAATCGTTACGAGGTCAAGTCCGTCGTGACGGGTACGAGCAAGACTGGATCGCCCTATTTCGTTGGCGACGATCTCCGCTGTGCCTCCTGTGGAGAGGCGGCAGATTTCGAGTTCACCGCTGAAGCCCACATGCAGGTGATGGCCGCCTTGATCACGTTCGCTGCTGATCGGGGGGGTGCGAAGCGCAAAGGCCCAGTGCAGCTTATGAACGTGAATTACAGGTGGCAGACGAGGCCCGCGCCAGAGGTGATGGCAGAACTCAAGGCGGCGGTCGCTGAGTATCCCCAGAATATTGTCAATCACCTCAGGCTTGCTCGCTTCCAATATGTCTTTGGCCGCTGCAGGCGAGCCGCAGAATGTTACAGCCGGGCGTTGGAGATAGAGCGGGACTCCCTGGAGGCCGGGCTTGGAATAGCACACGTCATGGTCGACACCGGCGAGCGGAGTAACGCTTTTAACAGGCTCACCGAAATGTTGCGGAGAAAGAGTAAATGGCGCTTCTTCCGGGTCGATGAACTTTCCCCACAGACACTCACCGAGGATTTCGTCAGACTGTTCAATAAGCTGCATTCGGAGCTCGGCGTGAGCGACAGGCCTTTGCTCCACACGTCGTTTGGGCAGAGCAGCGCAAAAGTCGGGCGAAATGATATCTGCCCTTGTGGCAGTGGGAAGAAGTACAAGAGATGCTGCGGCGACACGCAGGCGGCGATGGTGCATTGAGTGTCCCTGGCAGATCGTTCTGGCCGGAGAGATCGATGACGCAATGCCCTAGATGCCTACCAACCTGCCGACGCCGCAGGGCGGTGCTGTCGGGACCCAATATCATCACCGTGAGATTTTCTTAAAGTAACCGATGTGCCGAAAAAGTCCGCGGCATGCCGACGTCATCGATTTGGAGTGGATGCGAGAAGCCTAGCCTACACACGAACCCGCAAGGATGGGGCAACGAGCTGTCCCTGTCGAAAACTCAAACTCGAACATATTGATGGTGTAGCCCGCCCAAGACCGGCGACGAACGCACGCGCCCTGTTCGGCACACATCACACCGAACCGGCGCGTCCTTCTGCAGCGATAAGTGCGTTCTGACATCGTTGTAGTATTTTTGGTACAATGCGAGAACGGGGCGAAGATGGCGCTCGCCAACGACGACGACGGGATCAAGACATTCCCGTCGAATCGAGCCGATCAGCCTCTGCATATCCGTTCTGTCAAGGCGACCGCGCCGAGACCGGTCGGTCGCGAATGCCCATAGCCCGGATGCGCCGGATGCAGACAGCGCCATAC
>JASHRR010001420.1 GCA_030037185.1 Xanthobacteraceae bacterium
CGACATCGTGGTCGCCGGTGCTGAGTGGGGTCGCGTGCGGGCACTGGTGTCGGATACCGGCGAGACCGTGACCGCAGCCGGCCCCTCGACTCCGGTGGAGGTTCTTGGCTTCAACGGAACGCCGGAAGCCGGCGACCGCTTGGCCGTGGTGGACAGCGAAGCGCGGGCCCGCGAAGTCACGGAATACCGCGCCCGCCAGAAGCGCGACAAGATCGCCGCCCGGGCGAGCGGCAAGCGCGGATCGCTTGAGCAGATGATGAGTCAGCTCAAGACCTCCGGGCGCAAGGAATTCCCGCTCGTTGTCAAGGGCGACGTGCAGGGCTCGGTCGAAGCAATCGCCAGTGCGCTTGAGAAGCTCGGCACGCCGGAAGTTGGTGCGCGCATCGTCCTTGCGGGCGCCGGCGGCATCAGCGAATCGGATATCACGCTCGCCGAAGCCTCGGGCGCGGCAGTGATCGGCTTCAACGTGCGCGCCCATAAGGAAGCGCGCGAGATGGCTGAGCGCAACGGCGTTGAAATCCGCTACTACAGCATCATTTACGATCTCGTCGATGACGTGAAAAAGGCAATGTCCGGCCTGCTGGCGCCGATATTGCGGGAAACCACGCTTGGCAGCGCCCTCATCCTCGAGATTTTCAACATCTCCAAAGTCGGCAAGATCGCCGGCTGCCGGGTTACCGAGGGAGCGGTCGAGCGCGGCGCCAATGTCCGCCTCATCCGCGACAACGTGGTGATTCACGAAGGCAAGTTGGCGCAGCTCAAGCGCTTCAAGGACGATGTCAGGGAAGTCGTCGCTGGCCAGGAATGCGGTATGTCGTTCGAGAATTACCAGGATATGCGGGTCGGCGACACCATCGAATGTTACCGGGTGGAGACGGTGCAACGCTCGCTTTGAGCTCTCAGACCATGTCGCGCGGCCATGCCCGTGAGCCCAAGGGGCCGACACAGCGTTCACTGCGCGCAGGCGAGGTCGTTCGCCATGCACTCGCAGAAATTCTTGCCCGCGGCGAAACCCACGATCCTGTGATTGCAGCCCATCTCATCACCGTGCCCGAGGTCCGCATGTCGCCAGACCTGCGGATGGCGACCGTCTACATTCTTCCGCTCGGCGGCCAGGATGCCGCAGTCGTGCTCGCGGCGCTGGAGCGCAACAAGCGCTACCTCCGCGGGGAAATCGCGCGCCGGGTGAACCTCAAATTTGCGCCGGACATCCGTTTTCGCATCGATCAGCGCTTTGATGAAGCCGAGCGCATCGAACGGCTGCTGCGTTCCCCACAGGTCAGACGCGATCTCGACAACGATCCAGGCGAGCATGAATGAGCGCCATCATAGCCGATCAATACCCGGTTGACGCCGACAGCACCCAACCGTCTGGTGCCGAACTGGGCCCCGCGAACGGTCCACTGGGCCCCGCGAACGGTCCGCCTCAGGCCGGCAAGGCGCAACAGTTCAAGCGTGAAAAATATGATGTCCATGGCTGGGTCGTGCTCGACAAACCGGTCGGCATGACCTCAACCCACGCGGTGTCGGTGATAAAGCGGCTGTTCTCGGCGAAACGGGCCGGTCACGCCGGCACCCTCGACCCGCTTGCATCTGGATGCTTGCCGATTGCCCTCGGGGAGGCCACCAAGACGGTGCCGTTCGTGATGGACGGGCGCAAGATCTACCGCTTTGCAATTCGCTGGGGCGAAGAGCGAGATACCGACGACGCGGAAGGCAGGGTGGTGGAGCTCAGCGATGCGCGCCCAACGCCGCACGCAATCGCAGCGCGGTTGCCGAGCTTCGTCGGGACCATCGAACAGGTGCCGCCACGATTTTCCGCCATCAAGATCGACGGCGAGCGCGCCTATGACATCGCGCGCGACGGCGAGGAGCCCGAACTCAAGCCGCGGCTCGTGAACATCGAGCGTCTGGTGCTGATCGAGATGCGGGATCGGGATCACTCCGAGTTCGAGGCAGAGTGCGGAAAAGGCACCTATGTGCGCGCGCTCGCGCGCGATCTCGGCCGCGCACTCGGCTGCTTCGGCCACGTCGCGGCATTGCGTCGAATAGCCGTCGGCCCGTTTGCCGAGAGGAACATGATTTCTCTGGAAGAAGTTCAGGCTTTGTGCCATAGAGCCTCTGCCGGTGAGGGTAGCCTTGCCGATGCACTATTCCCGGTTGCGACGGCGCTGGACGACATCCCGGCGCTAGCCGTCAGCAGGGCCGACGCGGCGAGGCTCCAAAGGGGTCAAGCCGTCCTGATGCGCGGACGGGACGCCCCCGTTCTCCGTGGCACGGTTTACGTTACGGCCGCGGGCAGCCTGGTCGCCCTGGCCGAAGTCGACCGCGGCGAAATCGTCCCCAAGCGCGTATTCAACCTCGCCGGACTGCAGGGCAGAGCCGGCCGACAGGAAGGTCGTTGACGATGTCGATCACTGCCGAGCGTAAATCGCAAGTCATCAAAACCCATGCGAAAAAGCCTGGCGATACCGGGTCGCCGGAGGTACAGGTCGGGATTTTGTCGGAGCGCATCGGCAATCTCACCGAGCATTTCAAGAAGCACGTTAAGGACAATCACTCTCGACGAGGATTGTTGAAGCTTGTGTCGCAGCGCCGCCAGCTTCTTGACTATCTCAAGCGCACCGATGAAAGCCGCTACAGAGCCCTGATCCAGAAACTCGGTATCCGTCGTTGAACAGAACTCGCGTGTTGTCGGTTGTGGCGGCTATCGGTCAGCGAGGACGCCTGCTTAACCCTCCGCCGCCGGCGGGGCAGGCGGCTATGCAATTTTCAGCGGAGGCACGGTGCATCCGCTGCATTCATCTCGTCCTACCCTCCCGCGGCAGGTGGGGAGGACAGGGTGGGATGTAGGGCCGGGCAAAAAGGCCCGGCAGCCTAAGGCCAGAACGCCATGGCAGGATTGCCAGACGCTGCGGCTCAACACGCCCCTCCCGCGCCTGCGGCCACACGCGCAGGGGGCGCGGCGGCTGCGGATGAAGCGCGCAGTCTCTCGCTATCTTGCTCATGGCATTCGTGGCGCAAACCATGAAATTCAAACCATGAAAGAAGTCGAAACCAATGTTTGACATCCATCGTGAGGAACTCGATTGGGGCGGGCGCAAGCTCGTTCTGCAAACCGGCAAAATAGCCCGGCAGGCCGACGGAGCGGTATTCGCCAGCTACGGCGAGACCACGGTGCTGGCTACCGTTGTGGCGGCGAAGAAGCCCAAGGAAGGCGTCGATTTCATGCCGCTGACCTGCAACTATCAGGAAAAGTTTTTCGCTGCCGGCCGCATTCCGGGCGGCTACTTCAAGCGCGAGGGCCGCCCGACCGAACGCGAGACCCTGGTGTCGCGGCTGGTCGACCGCCCGATCCGTCCGTTGTTCGCGGAAGGCTGGCGCTGCGATACCCAGGTTATCGCGACGTGCATGTCGCATGATCAGGAAAACGATCCGGATATCCTGGCAATGGTGGCGGCGTCGGCTGCCCTGACGCTCTCCGGCGTGCCGTTCATGGGACCGGTGGGCGCCGCCCGCGTCGGCTTCATCAACAACGAATACGTTCTCAATCCGCAAATCGACGAGATGACGGAGAGCAACCTCGACCTTGTGGTGGCTGGCACCGAGGACGCGGTGCTGATGGTTGAATCGGAGGCGAAAGAGCTTCCCGAGGAAGTCATGCTGGGCGCCGTCATGTTCGGCCACCGGCACTTCCAGCCGGTGATCGAGGCGATCATCCGTCTTGCCGAAAAAGCCGCCAAGGAGCCACGGGACCTGGCGGAGGCGGATAACGCGGAGCTCGAAAAGGAAATGCTCGGCCTGGTCGAGCCGCAACTGCGATCCGCCTACGCCATCCCCGACAAGATGGCGCGCCATGCTGCCGTCGATGCAGCCAAAGCCGCTGTGATGACGCATTTCTTCAAGGACGGCGTGGAGAGTGCACGCTATGACACCGAACGGGTCGGTGCCGTTTTCAAGGAGCTCGAAGCCAAGATCGTGCGCTGGAACATTCTTGACAGCGGCCGCCGCATCGACGGACGCGATCTCAAGACGGTGCGGCCGATCGTGGCCGAGGTCGGCGTCTTGCCTCGCGCACACGGCTCGGCGCTATTTACCCGCGGCGAGACCCAGGCTTTCGTGGTGGCGACGCTCGGCACCGGCGAGGACGAGCAGTTCGTCGACTCGCTGACCGGCACCTACAAAGAAAGCTTCATGCTGCATTACAACTTCCCGCCGTTTTCGGTGGGCGAAACGGGCCGCCTCGGTTCGCCCGGGCGGCGCGAAATCGGGCATGGGAAGCTTGCGTGGCGCGCCGTACACCCGATGCTGCCGCTCAAACATGAGTTCCCGTACACGATCCGCGTCGTCTCGGAGATCACCGAGTCAAACGGTTCGTCGTCGATGGCGACCGTGTGCGGTGCATCGCTCGCTCTGATGGACGCCGGCGTGCCATTGCGCGCGCCGACCGCCGGCATCGCCATGGGGCTGATCCTGGAAAACGAGCGCTACGCGGTTCTCTCCGACATCCTCGGCGATGAGGACCATCTTGGCGACATGGACTTCAAGGTGGCCGGCACGGAAAAGGGCATTACCTCGCTGCAAATGGACATCAAGATCTCCGGCATCACCGAGGAGATCATGAGAGTGGCGCTGACCCAGGCCAAAGACGGGCGGCTGCATATTCTCGGTGAAATGGCAAAGGCGATCACCTCGGCGCGCGCCGAGCTCGGACAACACGCGCCGCGGATCGAGGTGCTCACCATCCCGACTGACAAGATTCGCGAGGTGATCGGCTCCGGCGGCAAGGTCATCCGCGAGATTGTCGAGAAAACGGGCGCCAAAGTGGATATTTCTGACGACGGCACCATCAAGGTCGCCTCTTCGTCGGGCGAGTCGATCAAGGCTGCCATTAACTGGATCAAATCGATTGCCTCCGATCCGGAGGTCGGGATGATCTACGACGGAACGGTCGTGAAGGTGATGGATTTTGGCGCGTTCGTGAACTTTTTCGGCTCGCGCGATGGTCTTGTGCACATCAGCCAACTGGCGCCGCGCCGGGTGCAAAAGACCACCGACGTCGTCAAGGAAGGCGACAAGGTGAAGGTCAAGCTGTTGGGCTTCGACGAACGCGGCAAGGTTCGGCTGTCGATGAAGATGGTCGACCAGCAGACGGGCGAAGACCTCGAGGCCACCCAAAAGGCAGAAAGCGAGGCTCAGCGGGAGGCAGCGAGCGGCGAGTAGCCGCAATTCCGCCCGCGGGACCACCTCGGCCGGCGAGCCCGCGGGTGTCAAGCGCGCGCCGCTACCACGCCATCGGCCGATCCCAGTCGTATTTCCAGCCGGTCAGTCGCTGATTGCGGAACTGAAGCCATAGACGCTCCCGGGCGCCGACGATGAAACCAGTCGTTACGGTAGTCCCCTCCGCATAGTAGATCTCGGAATCCGGGCGACCGGGAAGCGGGGTCAGCGGATTGCCAAGGGCGGCTGCCGCAACTTGCGGCGTCATGCCGAATGCGAGGGGCAGCGCATTCGAGCGCACGCCGAATTGCGGACAGGAGGAAATCCACCCGAGGCATCCCCACACAACGGCCTGGCGGAACTGTCGCATTTGCACCCTACTCAATCCCGCCCCGCGCGCCCTCGCACCCCGCGAAAGTTGCGGGGCGCGGATGTGAGGTTGGCAGACTGGCTAGCGGAGGCTTCCAGTGGTGTCAGCCCGGTTTTCCACGGATTGTCTTGCGCTAGCCCCGCCCGGCAAGACAACCACACGGGTGCCCACCGTGACCCGGCTGTAAAGGTCCTCGATATCCCCATTGGTCAAGCGAATGCACCCTGAGGACACGAATGATCCGATCGTGGAGGGCTGATTGGTGCCGTGGATGCGGTAAAGAGTGTTGCCGAGGTAAAGCGCGCGCGCCCCAAGGGGATTGCTTTCACCGCCCGCCATGAATCGCGGCAGATAGGGCTGGCGGTCGATCATTTCCTTGGGCGGATGCCAATCGGGCCATTCGGACATTCGGCTGATCTTTTCGCGACCAGACCACGTGAAGCCCTCCCGTCCTACGCCGATACCGTAGCGCAATGCTTTGCCGCCACCGAGGACCAAGTAGAGGTAGGTGTTGGGTGTGTCGATGATGATTGTGCCGGCCGGCTCGCGCGTGGGGTAATCAACCATTTGCCGACGGAACTGCGGCGGCAATTCCTTGAGTTGCCCGGTCTCCGGCTGGTAATCCGGTGGCAAGGCCGCATAGCCGGCGCCGGGGCTTCCGGGCGTTATCTCCATTGGCGGCGGGTTGCCACCACCCGGCCCGTACACATCGCCAGGCGGCCGCATAGGCTCCCAATTCCCGTACCGGTAGCCGCGGCCCGGCGGGGGTAGTCCGCCGTCCGGATAGGCGCTGCCGCCATACGGTGGGGGGGGCGGCAAGGCTTCGCTTTGAATGCCAGACGGTCCGCCAGGGCGGCCGTAAGGACGCGGCGGCGGCGGATAATCGTCATCGTTGTCGTCCAGCGGGAGCGGCGCCGCGCGATAGCCGGGCGCGGGCTGGTAAGGACCCGGCGGGTAGTATTGCGGGTACTGCGCGAAGGCTTCTCCCCGCAATCCCACCAGGCCCAAAATTGCCAAGCCCAATCCGGTCGCCATCCGGGCGGCGAAGCGTGCATCCATCTTCGGAATCCCCATTGAGCTTCTGTAATGCCAAGCTAACGCAGGAACAAGGCAAAAAAACAGTTAAATATTTGCCACAAAGATCGATTCTGGACGTCCTGGTGCGCCTAAAGTGGAGGTTCGATACGCATATCCGCGGGCGAGCCCCCGTGCGCGCCCAGCGAGCCGGAAAGGAGCCGGCCGCATCAAGGCGGCAGCTCTTCCAACTCCACGTGATCCCGGTAGAACGCCATGTACCCCGCGATTGCAGATATGGCCTCAAGCGGTTGTTCGTAGCTCCACACGGCGTTCCGCGCTGTCCGGTCACCGGCATGGATCGAATAGTAGGATGCTTCGCCCTTGTAGGGGCAGCGCGTCTTGTGGTCGGTTCGCTCAAAAGCTGTCAGGTCGACATCCTCGCGCGGAATGTAGATCACCGGCGCGTAGGAAGCCTCCGTGAGCGACAGTGCCCGCATGGTGTCGGCCACCACCCGGCCCGCGAAGGTGAGGCGCAGGCGATACGGCGCCGCCGCGATCGTGATCGGATGATCAGGCGTGCCGGCCAGGATCGGAGCCCGCATGGGAGATTTCTCTCAATTGAACCGCACCGGTCTGTTCAGGTAGTACTTCGCCATCTCAGGCCGATAGCGGTCCATGGTTTGCTTGTTGAGGTCGAGCGGCGGTTTGGCGTCAGGCGGCAGTACCGGGAAATATTTCATCTCGGTCGTCGCCTTGTCGAATTCAACCCTCGCTTGCCGGACGAGTTCAGGCTTGGTCAGAAAATCGAGCATCGCTCCGGCCAGGACCTTTGCAGCCGACACCATGCCCTTGTGGGCGATCGTGCTGGTTGGCGTCACGGCAGCTTGCCAGTTGTGATAGCTGATCCCGGGCACGCTCGCCGGGAAACTCAGGCCCGCACTCGGCACCACCCATGTGACGTCGCCATTGTCGTTCGACGACGCGGATTGTACGCGTTGACCGAGCGGTATCTGCCTGGTGTTGAGACCCACAACCCGCGCTCCGAGGGCGGTCTGGAACTTGCGGGCGAACTCCTGCTCCTCCTCGCTCCATTGCGGCATGCCGACGGCATCGATATTGGCTTGCAGGACTTCGGCGATGGACTTCAGGCCAAGCTGCGGCCAGGCGGCGGCATCGATCTGATATTCGTGCGTCGTCCCCGTCATCAGGGCAGCCCCCGCGGCGATCCGCGTGAGCTTGTCGAAAGTTTCCTTTGCCGAAGCCATGTCGGCGTCGCGCACGAACCACCAGATCTGCCCGTAATCGGGAATGATGTTCGGCTGGATGCCGCCGGCCGTGATGGCGCGGTGGGCGCGGTAAGTCGGGTGCAGGTGCTCGCGCAGCTTGTCGAAGCCGATGTCCATCAGCTCGACCGCGTCCACGGCGTCCTTGCCATCCCATGGGTTTACGGCGCCGTGAGCGGTCTTGCCGTGGAAGGTGAATTTTGCGCTGATCGCCGCATAGTTCATCAGGCCATAGCCGGCCGCGAAGTTGTCGCCGATGTGCAGCACGATCGCAATATCCGATTGCTTGAACTGGCCAGATCGCACCAGATAGGGCCGGCTGATGATCTGCTCCTCGGCCGGACCGAGCGAGATGGCGATGCT
>JASHRR010001421.1 GCA_030037185.1 Xanthobacteraceae bacterium
TGAGCCGTGGACGTCGGCGTCGCCCGGGCTGCCGCGATGCGCTTGCGCGCCGCCTCATTGTAGAAAGGCACCTGGCCGTCGGGCGGATCGACGACGATGGATGTTCGAATCTGCCCACCGACTTCGGTGTAGGTCGAGCCCTGGTTGAGCCAGAAACGGTTATAGAAGCCGACAGCGCCGCCCCCCCGCTTCTCCACAACTTCAAAGAACGATTTCGGTTCGCTGGTGTCGCCACCCACCGGCGGCGGCGGGCGATCGGGCGACAAGGGCTCGTCGCCTCCGGCGCTTTTGGCCCTGCGCTGTGCCTCGGCTCGCTGGAGGGTTTCAGCTCTTTCTTTGGTTAGGAACGGCGGATCCCCTGGCCACCGCTCCAGCGGCGTCATCGTGGCCAGATCGTAGGTGCCCTGGAGGTCCGGATGTCCATCCGGCGTGCGCGGCAGGTCAGACTTTGTCGGGTCGTTCGTCGCTTGTCCCGCAATGGGAAGAGTTGTCAGAGTGAGCAACCCGAGCGCCATTCCCACAACGCTCGTCCCAGAAATAAGTCGGTTCGCCATATCCCATAGCTCCCTCGATCAATCGTTAGAATAAGCAGATGTTTTCAGTGTCTGTATAATGAACTCGCCAAGCGCAAGCGCTCTGGGTGAAGTTTCTTGGCCTCGCAGCCAAGGGCCGGTCCCCGGCCAAATGGGTGGCATTCGCTCGCGAGACGCTCTGTCTCCGGGGGGGGCTACCGTTTTTCGCTCTCCGACCGGCAAATTCCGCTTTGCCGGAGGCACTATCCAAAGGAACGGCGCCCTGCTTATGCGAGGCGCCGCTCTGGCTGTCAAGCTGAGGCGCCCCTCCACCACCAGCGCAACTTCGTTCTGGCCGGAGCACCGTGGCGCTGGCTCTTTAACAAACTCGATACACTTGAAATCGAGCAGTTGGGCATCCGTCTCGCGGGGCTACCGCGGCATGCTGATCTTCCGGGGGTGGGTGGAGGCGATCAGATCTTCAATAGTTGCTTCATCACCCGCGCGTCACGCCTCCCGGCGTCCCATGTACTGGCCCATCCACGAATCGACCGGAGCAGGCCGAGGGGTTGAGCGCGCCGGCCATGCTCGGGCGGAGCTACCGCGCCGCACGTGGAACTTGCCGGCGGTTGCCATTGGCCCTTGCGGTCACGCACTGTCGCGACGCGCCTCCGCGTCAAGAGAGGCGAGCAGCACGCGCCAGTGTTCAGCCAGTCGCCGCTGAAACAGCATGAGCTCGAAGCCATGACGGGCGACATGATCCCGTGGGATCTCGTCCCAGCCGCGATGCTCGACCGTCACACGCGTCTGGTCGCCCACCGCTTCGAAGCGCACGTCAAGCTGCGTCGACTGGCCGGGCGCGAATGTCGCCTCACGCCATGTGAGTGCGAGCCTTTCGCCGGGCTTCCACACGGTGATGCGGCCGACCTCAAACTCTTTTCCGTTCGCCAGCGCCGCGACGAGCCGCCCGCCTTCCCCTGGCTCGAAGCTAAGGTGGCCGTCGCCCTGCGGCGTCAGCGTGAACAAAGGGTTGGGCTGCCACCATTCGCCGATCTCTTCGGTGAAGATTACAAATGCCCGCAAAGGCGTCGCGTCGACCCGGATCGAAACGATGACCGCTGCGGTCATTTTCGCTTCTTCTCGACATGCGCCTTGAGGCCCGAAAGCTGCGCCGCCCACATCGCTTCGGTGGAGGCGAGCCAGCGTTTCAATTCCGCCATGGCACCGTCTTTAAGCGCATAAATGCGAACGCGCGCGTCGAACTCGGGATGGGTCTCTTCAACGAGTCCGCTCTGCTTCAATTGGCGCAAATGCCGGCTCATTGCCGGCGCGGGCAGGCCAAGCGCGTCCGCAAGCTCGCCTGCCCGGCGTGGTCGCTGGCCAAGCAGTTCCACCGCGTGCCGGCGATGGGGGTCAGCGAGTGCCGCCAAGGTCTTGTCGATGCGGGAGTTCAATCGAGCCGCTTCTTCGTGGTGAGGCCGCTCGCCTTGTCCCACTCCTCCGCCGTCATCCTTTTCTCGGTGACCCCGAACGTCCAGATATGGCCTTCCGGGTCGCGCGCGCGATAGGTGCGGTCGCCGTAGAACTGAATCTCAGGCTCCTGCAGGATCTCGGCGCCCGCTTGGCGAGCGCGTTCGCAATGAGCGTCGATGTCCTCGCCCTCCGCGAGCTGCACGTGGACGGTCTGCGTGTTCTTGCGGCCAATGGATCTCGGGCTTTTGTGATCGGCGCTCCACTCGTTGCCGACCATGACGACGGAATCCCCGAACGTCATCTCCGAATGACCGAGATTGCCGTCGGCGTCGAGAATGACGAAGAGCGGCTCGAACCCAAACGCCTCTTCGAGCCAGCGATAAGCGGCCTTTGCATCTTGATAGCAGACGGCACTCGACAGCCCTTTGGGCCGATAGAGGTCAGGCATGGCGGCTTCCTCCAGCAGGAGACTGTTATTTATATTACTGAAAAATATTTGTCAATTATTGAAACTACACCCCGGTCCACACCGCCTTGCCGCCGGGGGATCGTCGCAGCTCCGGGGCAGGGAAGCGCTGAACTGCAAGCGGGCGATAGGCCCGCTGTCAAAAGGGCAACGGGACCACCACTCGATCTCGGGGCAACCACGGTAATGCAAGATCGTGGGGGGCCACCGCAGCCTTCCCCCCCCCCGGACCAGCCTTCATATCGAACAAGCCGGCTCGGCGATTTGTCTTTCCCGGGCTTGCTATTGTTTTGAGCGCTCTTGTGCTCTGCCCTAGCCAAACGGTCTGCGCGGCCACATGGACTGGCCTTGCAGCGGGTCTTGGTGCCAACGCCTTCTCCCGGCGCCAATCCAGTCACCCGAGAAATGCCCGTGTGAAACTCGCCTGCGACGAGAAGCCCGCCTTAAAGAGGGAGCAAGGCCGCCTTCGACAGCACCCGTGAAGCTGAGGTCATTCCGGGCCCCAACGCCACCCGACAGGATCTCATCGACCTTGGCGCGGACTGCCTCGGCCAGTTTCGGCCAGGCAGTGGGAACCGCGAGGATCGGTGCCCGGCCCCAATGGACAGACACTGCAGCAACCGGGTCTCTACGAGATTTCGGGCATCGCCCATTCCGGCAAAGGGCTGATCTCCAAGTACTGGTGTCAGCCGACGGAGGGGGGAGTTGGGCTGAGGCTGTGCTCCCGCAGCCGGTGTTGAGCGTGCCCTTTACACGATTTCGGGTGCCGTGGCCGCTGGAGCGGCGCCCCGGCTGTCTTGCAAAGACGGGCCTGGGACGAGGATAAAAACGCGCAGCCTACCCGCGCGCAGTCCGTCGCGGCGAGCTACCCTCAGTGCCGCCTGTCATTGGTTTTGCTAACCACCACTTCAACGCCGTCGCGAGCTGGGCTATCAACAACAAAGGAAAGATCAGCCATGTGCATACTGCCTTTGTTTTGGCCGCATTGTCTAGCTTCGTCCTCGGGACGCAAGCGTCGCGTGGCGACGGCCCTAATCTCGGCAAACCGATCAAAGCTTCCGATATTGCGGCGTGGGCTATTGATATCGCGCCCGGCGGCGCTGGCTTGCCTGCAGGGCGCGGAACGGCTGACCAGGGTGCGGCGATCTTTGCGGACAACGGTGTTCTTTGTCATGGCGAGGGCGGGAGAGGCGGGAGTTTCGATGGGCAACAGCGGCGCTCCGGCTTCACCGGCGGTGGTGGACGACAGAAAAATCACCGGCATCGATGAGACGATGACATCATCGCCAACTACGGGCCCTATGCCACGACGTTGTTCGACTACATCCTGTCGAGCCATGCCTTGGACGGCGCCGCGATCCCTGACCGACGATCAGGTCTACGCCCTCATCGCCTATATCCTGGCGCAAAACAAGCTACGATGCTAAGGACGTCATCAACGCTCAAACGCCGCCCACAGTGCAAATGCCCAACAGCAGGGGCTTCATTCCGTTATTTCCCGAGACTGAGCGGATGCCAAAATAATCGGCCAAACATGAAATGATTGGCCTTGTGCCTTACTCGCGTGCAACATTTTGCGAACTCGGGGTCGATCGCTTCGACCGTTCGCACAAGCTTTCCGGAGGGTCACGTGGCTCGCAGACTTGGCGCTCTTTGTTTCCCGCTGATGTTCGCGCTTCACCTGTTTTCGGGGGGCGTAGCGGCACAGACCCGACCAGGCGGTCCCCCCGCGGTCGGCGTGGTCCGTGCGGAGCGCCAGCAAATTACCCAAAGCGATGAGTTCATTGGCCGGATCCAGGCGGTGAGCCGGGTTGTGCTGGTCGCCCGGGTCACTGGCTTTCTCGAAAAGCGGCTGTTTGTCGAGGGGACCGAGGTCAACAAGGGCGATCTGCTTTATCAGCTGGAGAAGCCCCCCTTTCAGGCCCTGGTCGATGCCAGCAAGGCGGCCGTCGACCAACTGGAGGCTCAGCACGTCAATGCCGAGGAGACGCTGGAGCGCGCCAGGGATCTGCTTGGGAGGTCGGCCGGGCCGCAGTCGAGTGTCGATTCTGCGCTCGCCGCCGAGCGCGCCCTGGCGGCGCAAATTGCCGGAGCAAAAGCGCAGCTGCAAACGGCAGAAATCAATCTCGGTTACACCGAAATTCGCGCCCTTATTGACGGAAAGATCAGCGCAACCGCAGTCACCGAGGGCAATGTGGTGTCGCCGACCAGCGGGCCTCTGGCTACGCTTGTAAGTCAGGACCCGATGTACGTTAACTTTGCGGTTGCCGGGCGCGCCGCGCTCGATCTGCGCAACCGCTATGCCGCCAAAGGCGGGTTCAGCGCCGTCGTCATCAAATTGCGTCTGCCCGACGGCCGGATTTATGAACAGAGCGGCCGGCTTGAATACGTGTCTCCAACAATTGCCGAAAATACCGACACGCTCATGTTCCGCGGAGTTATTGCCAATCCGGTATTCCCGGGCATGACGGGAGCCCAGCCGGGCTCGCGCGAGTTGACGGATGGCGAATTCGTGACCGTACTGCTCGAGGGCGTGCAGCCGATCTCGGTTCTGGCGATTCCGCGTGCTGGCGTGCTCTCCGACCAGCAGGGCGATTACGTCTATGTGGTGGACGCACAGGGAAAGGCGCAGATTCGTCGCCTACAGCTTGGTCAGTCAACGCCATCGACGGCAGTCGTTACAAGCGGGCTCAGCGAAGGCGAACTCGTGATCAGCGAGGGGCTGCAACGCGTTCGGGCGGGCGAAGCAGTATTGGCCGGCCCAGCGAGTCCGTCGCCAGCGCCGATGACGCCTGTTGCGGCAAATGGCGAGGGCGGCCCCAAATCGACGCCCGGCCCGGCCCAGCCGCCGGCCGGGCCGGGAGAACAAAAATGATCTCGGCGATTTTCGTCGATCGGCCGAGGCTCGCGGTCGTTATCGCCGTGGTTATCACGATTGCGGGCCTGCTCGCTCTGCTGCGGATTCCCGTTGCGCAGTTTCCGGAGATCGTCCCACCGCAGGTCCAGGTTTCTGCCGTTTATCCCGGCGCCTCTGCTGCTGTGGTCGAATCGAGCGTCGCACAACCGATCGAGGCGCAAGTCGTTGGCGTCGACAAGATGATCTACATGAAATCGACAAGCGGCGACGACGGCAGCTACACCTTGACGGTCAGTTTTGTGCTCGGCAGCGATCCCGATATCGATACGGTCAATGTCAATAATCGCGTGCAAACCGCGCTTGCAAAACTTCCTCCCGAGGTCCAGCTGGAGGGACTGACCGTTCAGAAAAGGTCGTCGGCGATACTGCAATTCATCGTACTTTATAGCGAGGACGGCAAACAGGATCCGCTGTTTATTACCAATTATGCGGTGATCAACGTGCTGGACGTATTGTCCCGCATCCCCGGCGTCGGCTCGGCCGCGCTGTTTGGCACGCTCAATTATTCGATGCGTATTTGGTTTGACACCAAGCGTCTCGACAATTTGAGCCTGACGCCGTCCGACGTGATCGCCGCGATACAGGCACAGAATGTTCAGGCACCGGTTGGCCGCATCGGTGCGAGGCCGATCAGCAACGATCAGCAATTCCAGATGAACGTGCAGACACAGGGCCGGCTGACGACCCCTGAGCAGTTCGGGAATATCGTGTTGCGCGCGAACCCTGATGGTTCCTTGCTGCGCATTCGCGACGTCGCCCGTGTCGAGCTCGGCGCGCAAAACCAGGACGTGGAAGCCCGCATCAATGGTCAGCCGGCAGTGGGGATTCGCATCAACCTCTCTCCTGGCGCCAACGCGATAGAGACCGCCGCACAGGTCAGAGCGAACCTGGCAAGCTTGAGCCAGCACTTTCCGGCAGGCCTGAAATATTTGGTCAGTTACGACACGACCACCTTCGTTCAAGACACCATCCGTGACGTCTTGACTACATTGGTCATTGCCTTCGTGCTCGTCGTCTTGGTGGTGTTCCTATTCCTGGGCAGCCTGCGCGCGACCTTGATTCCTTCGGTGGCAGTGCCGGTCAGCGTGATCGGGAGCTTCGCGGTGTTGCTGGTGATGGGCTATACCGCAAATACCGTTTCGCTACTCGCAATGGTGCTGGCAATCGGAATTCTCGTCGACGACGCGATTGTCGTCGTCGAGAACGTCGAACGCGTCCTCGAGGAGGAACCCCACCTCAGCCCTGCCGAGGCGACAAAAAGGGCCATGGCCGAAATCACGGCGCCCATCATTGCCATTACCTTGGTGCTTCTCTCGGTGTTCGTGCCGGTGGCGTTTCTGCCGGGCGTTTCGGGAACGCTGTTCCGGCAATTCGCCGTCACCATCAGCGTCGCGATGCTGATTTCAGCGGTCAATGCCCTAAGCCTGTCGCCGGCGCTGTGCGCAGTGTTTCTAAGACGTCAGGGGCGCAGGCGCGGACCGGTAGGATGGGTGCTGCGTCGGATCGAAAATGTCCGAGACGGTTATGCAGGTATGGTGCGCCGTTTGGTGCGGGTGTCGATTTTCGGCACGGGCGTGGTGCTGGCCTGTGCGGCCGGTATCTATTTCATTTCGCTGCGCACACCAACGGGGTTTTTGCCCGAAGAGGATCAGGGGGCGTTCTTCATTTCCGTGCAACTCCCGGATGGCGCATCGGTTACCCGCACCGGGGACGCGGTCCAGCGCATCGAGGCGGTGCTCAAATCCATGCCGCAGGTGGACAACGTGTTCGCCGTGATCGGCTTTTCGATTCTCGACAACGTCAGCGAACCGAACGCAGCCTTGATCGTTCCGACCTTGAAGCCGTTCGCGGACCGCGCCGGCGCAGCGAACTCGGCCCAGGCGTTGATTGCGCGGCTGTTCGGCGAAGCCCAGCAAATACGAACCGCAACCGTCATCCCGTTCAACTTGCCTCCAATCATCGGGCTGTCGACCACCGGAGGGTTCGAATACGAGCTTGAAGGGCTCGAAGGGCAGGAGCCCGCGGCAATGAACAGCGTGATGCAGGGTTTCATAGCCAATGCCAACCGAGATCCCCGGCTCAGCCGCGTCTTTTCGACCTACACCGCCAACAATCCGTCAATCTATCTCGACATCGACCGCGAGAAGGCGCAGGCGCTCGGGCTCGGCATGAACGACGTGTTCGGCGCACTGCAGGCGACCCTGGGGGGCATCTATATCAACAACTTCAACCTGTTCGGCCGGATATGGCAGGTCAATATCCAGGGGGAGGCGGCTGACCGCAATGACCTCTCGTCGCTTTGGCAAATCTACGTTCGCAACAAATATGGCTCCGACGTGCCATTGCGCTCGGTCGCCAACGCGCGTGTGATCGTCGGACCGCAAGTGATCACGCGCTACAACAACTACCGTGCCATTCCGATCCAAGGCGGTCCGTCGCCCGGCACGTCCTCCGGCACGGCGCTGGAGGCCGTCGGACAGGTCTCCAAACAGACATTGCCCGCCGGATACAGCTACGAGTGGACCGGGACCGCCTATCAGGAGGTGTCGGCGGCGGGGCAGACCGGAGCAATCCTTGGCCTTGCGGTGCTGTTCGCCTTTCTGTTTCTGGTCGGCCTCTACGAGAGCTGGATGATACCGGTCCCGGTGCTGTTGTCGGTGCCCATTGGGGTGTTGGGCGCCTTCCTCGGCATCCTGATCGGGCATCTGTCGCTCGACCTTTATGCCCAGATCGGGCTTGTGGTGCTGGTGGCGATGTCCGCCAAAAATGGCATTCTCATCGTCGAATTCGCCAAGGACCAGCGCGAACAGGGCAAGGATATCCGCGAAGCAGCCGTGCTCGGCGCGCAGATGCGTTTTCGGGCCGTGATGATGACCTCGTTCGCCTTCATCCTCGGCGTCTACCCGCTGGTGGTCGCTCAGGGCGCCGCCGAGATCAGTCGACACGATGTAGGGACGCCCGTGTTCGCCGGAATGATCGCTGCGAGCGCCGTCGGGCTGTTCGTCATTCCCATGCTCTATGTCACGTGCCAAACTGTGCGCGAGCGCGCTGGCGGGTATTTCGGACGCAACGAGACCCGCGGCAACAAACCGATGCCTAAGGCGGTCACTCCGAATCGAGATGGTTTCACCCCGGGTCCTGCTGAAAGGATTTCCGATGGGAGGCAGTCTGTATGAAGTCGCGGTTTGCGCCGGCAGTTTCGGCGGGGCACAATTGCCAAGATTGCTCGATGCCGAGCGCGCCACCAGCGAACCACCAAAACCACCATCAAATCACCGGGACACAGCAACATCGGGCTTTCGCGGCGGAAAGCGTTGTCATGGTGCGCCGGGAGGATTCGGTATCAGCTTTGAGGCCGTGCAGGAGGCATACGAGTCCCTGGTACCCGGATTATGCCTCGCAGGCCCCTTGCAGAAACGGCGTGGTGATGCTTGCGATGTGTCCACTCGGCCGAACGGTAGAGCCTCAGTCTCTTTGCCTTGTGTGTCGCCCCGGTGATGGCTGATCTGCGCCGGTCAGCGACGGATACAACGATGGCTCCAACCACTCGGATCCACTCGGCAGGCAATAGTCGTCGGGAATTGTTGGGTGAAGTCGAAGCGCGGGAAGATCACGTCAGAAGCGACGCAGGCTTGAACACTCGACGTCGAGATCGCGCCGATGACCACCCGCGATCGGTTCTGGGATACGATGCAAGATCGTATCAAGCGCAACATCTAAACAGCGGCACCCGCCGCGATGGTGGGCAGCGGGGCAGGGTTTGCTAACTGGCTCTGGCGAGTTTCAGAAAAACGCCAGCGCTCACCCGACACGGCTTCATGCGCCGAAGCCGTTAACTTGTTTTGTGTATTTGTTTGTGAGTCTTGTGGCGTTTATAGAACCGCCCTTGCAGCTGGCGATCGGTCCCAAACCTCTGATCCGAGGGCAGCACCTGGGATTGGGTGGCGGAAGTCTCCTCGTGGTGTTTCTTCGTCTTTGCGAGCGCTGTATCGGCTATGCTGAAAGTCATCATCCCGGCGATCGCAAGTGCCATTCCGGTGGACACTGGTCTCACAACGCGCATCTCGTTCCTCCAATCTTTATTAACTGAACCCATATAATGCGCCGGAAACCGTCAAGTAAGAGGTAACTGGTAAATTGTCAGGCATTGATTGCCGGCTGATATTGGTATGACAACTATTAATACGACTATCAATACTAGGTAGCGCTTCCACTTCATTTGGCTGTCTTGGACAGCCGCGCTGTCGCGATCGAGGCCTGCGGTTTCTCCGCCTGTCGCCCGACATCGTCCTGCCGCGACCATTCCGCTGGTGCGCCTCCTCGCTGCTTAATTGCGCCAGCATCGATGGCCCCGCCAATGGCGGAAGCCATGAAGCAGCTGCGTGACGGGAGCGCGGGTGCGATTTCTTCCGAGCGCTGCGGCCTTTTCGTGGGACGCCGGACAAGGAAAACTCCAGCAGTTTGAAAGGGTCGGCAACGCGCCAACGGTTTCGGCGCGGGCAAGAGATTGCGCCAACGATGTTAATGACCGAGTCGGCAGTCGGCCTCTCGCCAGAGATGCGCGAGCTTGTCCGAATTTCGCTAAAGCGCCTTCATCGCGTTGCCCGAGGGTGTTTCTTAGCTTTTCGAGAATTGCCGCGGTAAAAGTGCCCCCCGGAGCTGACCCCGCGGTCTAAATTCTCAATGATGATATCTTCGCATTCACCAGTCTGATTGACCTGATGCTGCTGAGTTCTGCAGCCCTTCCGCACCTTTGCGACTGCCGGCTCGCTGGCGCCGAGGCCTACCATGCTGAGGGCAACGGCTATACCGATAACTGCAATACTGCGCAAAGTCTTCTCCCTAGGTTCGCGGGCCAAGTGTACGATCACATAGGAACGCTTTCGCGCCCTTGCCAGAGGGGAGCTGCCCCTGAGCTCCAATTTGCAATGAGAGAGGGGTAGGGTTCCCTCAGGCAGGGGTCGCGCCAATCGCGATTAGCCTGGCTGGTGATTGATTTGTCACCGAGCGGCGGGCGGCTCCGAGGGGATCGCTCGAGCGGACCCGATGACCAAATTTGCCGAACTTGACGCACACAACTTGAAGCACCGAGCGACTTCAGGAACCCACGCTCTCTCCCGCGTGCTCAGAAATTCAGCGGGGCGCAATACGAACGTTGCCGGAAAACGACGGCCGTTCAGCGGCAACTCTCCCGCACCGGTGGGACCTGACCGCTTTCGACATCGACCATGAGACCGGATGAGCGATATGCTCTGCACGGCGCGAATGCCAGGTTTGACGCCACATTGAGCAAAGTGACCTTTGGTCGCTAGGCGTCCGGATCGGATGCGTAAACGGCGACGCCGACCATCGGATCGACTGGATTTTCCCACGGCCGCCGCGCGATCATGCCCCGCGCATCCGCGTATCCGGCCTGCCAGCGGGTGCGGATCGCTGTCTTCGAGAAGTCGAAGTCACGCATGTTGCTGTCACCGTCGATCGGCCGTGCATTAATCTCCAGCAGGTGCATGACAGTGGCGCAGCCGTAAGCGGCGAGTGCTTTGGCCTCGGCGGTGTTTCGGCGTTCCTCGGGCAGCATTTTGTACAGTTCGCGCACGACATGCCGCATCTGATGAAGCTGAGCGTGCCGTGCGATGTGGCTGCGGGAGCGACTGCCGAACAGAATATCTTTCTGGCGCATGAACACCTCGGCAATGGAGTCTGGTTCGGCGCTCCGGGTATGCCAGATCTGCACTGCAAAGACGACGGAGCTGCGTCGCGGGTTGTCGTCGAACACCACCTCAACTGGCGTATTCGAGTAGATGCCGCCATCCCAATAGGCTTCCCCGTCAAGCCGGACGGCCGGAAACGAGGGTGGGATAGCGCTCGATCCGAGCACGTGATCTGGCCCGATCGCCTGCTCCCGGCTATCGAAGTATCGCATCTGGCCGCTTCGCACATTGACGAGCCCCAGTGTCAATCGCGGCTTTCTGGAGTTGATAAGGTCGAAATCGATCAGTCCCGGCAACAACTTCTTGAGCGGATCGATGGAATATAAGGCAGCTCGTTCGATGCCGACTTTCGTCTCGACACCCCATGCAACAGCCGGGTTGGGTGAAAAGAAGCCAGGCACGCCGGCCAGCAGGGTTGTGAAAGCGCCCCATGGGCCCGCGAACCAGCCTTCGAGGCTCGACCAGAACTCGCGCAATCGCGCAAGCCGATCGACCACTTTGTTGCCGGCGATGATGGCACCGTTGATGGCGCCGATCGACGTGCCGACCACCCAGTCAGGCTCGATGCCGGCTTCGTGCATCGCCTGGTAGACACCCGCCTGGTAGCACCCCGGGGCGCCGCCGCCCTGCATGACCAGCACAACTTGGCCCGGAAGCGATCGATGCCCTGAAGGGGCCGCTTTCCCAACAGAATGAGCACCTTCGCTTGAGGTCATAACGTGGTGTTCATCGCCAATTGAAAATCACCTTGACTTGTGCGCTCGGCTTTCCCGCCGCGGTATGCCGTAATCCCGATAAAGCTCGGCGAAGTCCTCCGCGAGTTCATAACACAACGTGAGCTTGCGGGTCGACTGGTCCCACTTAGCATTGATGAACCCGCAAGTTTGCATTTCCAGGGAAAACGGAGCTGGCCACGCGACGAGTTCGCTTGACTGTGCGGCAACACCGTCCAATAATCGAATGGAGCGTGCGATCTGAGCTGCTATTTCAAGCTTGCCCTTGGCCTCCCCATAAACCACGTCGATTTTTGTCTTTGGCTGATCGGCAGCGCGGACATGGGGTTGGAGCACTACGCCCCAAGATTTAGCCGCTTTCCGATAATCTTCGCTGCAGCTTTCCCGGCGGTCCTTCGGCAGTTTTGTCTCTTCTGCAAGGTCCTTAAATCTAACCGGATCGGCGCCGACCATGTAGCAGACGATCTGGTAGGCGCGCTGCTGATTAAGGCCGTGGTCATCGTAGTAGACGACGGGCTCGCCCTCTTTCTTGTCGCGCCGCTCGGCCATGAACCACCCCTTTGCCGCCTCCGCCAGTACGTGCTCGGAAAACTCCGATTTTATATGGATGAGTGTCAGACTGGCAAAAGAGTCCGCAGCATCTTCCTCTCTTCCAAGCACCGGCAAATCCAGTTCCCCAATGGTTGTATGGCCCAATTCGTGCAGGAGCACGAACAACATATTCCCAGATACGAATTCTGCGAGTTGCTCTCGGCGATCGGCTGGAATGCCCTTCAGTCGCGACTGGTTGCCGACCGCCCGGACCGCCTCATCGATCCTAGCTTTAAATCTCTCGAACTCGGCAGGCGTCGGTTGCGCCAAGGCCTCGCTAAGGCCGATCAAGCCAAGCGGGAGCAGAAGCAACAGGTGCCGCACGGACGACCATTTCGTCACCGATGGATCACCATCGCAAGCCGCCCGTCGCAATCGGAAATAACGCATCAGGACCCTCATGGCTGAGAAATGGCCCATGCTAGCAAACCAGGTGACCTTCGTCATTGCGAAACCATGGTCGAAGCAGCTTGACTTGAGAGCTCCTGCCGAACAGTCCCATCGGCGCCATTGTGGTACCGACCCGGCTGCGGCAGAGCGGCAGTCGCGCCTGGTCGCCGGCGACGATCGTTTTGCGAGGCGAGAAAGCACGTTCGGGATCACGCCGAGCAAGCCTCGTGCCCGGGGAGGTCTTGAAGATAGCATGGCGCGCGCTTCACAAACTTCAGCATGCCAATGGCTGATAAGCATTCGGCGCGGCTGATCACACGATGACTGATCCAACGAGGATCGCAACGGCGCCCGAAGTTACGACTGATTAGGCTGCGCAATGCGGGACCATCGCAATTCCGGCAGTCCCTTCGCAATTCGGCTGCAAGTCCATCGGCGAATCTGGGCGCGACTCGGATGCGGCGATCTGCGTTTGCCATGACCAGCATGGTCGAGGAACTGAGCGCGCTGCTATGACAAGCGGCCTGATCTAACTCATCGCGTCGCCAATGCTGGGCACTCTTTGGCTGTTGGGCATCTCCTCAAGGAGTGCCTATTCTTCCCTGTCGGTCAAGTCGAATAGCATGATCGACCTCCGGCCACCCGCGGATCCTCAAGCATCGGCTGCGGCGGGACCTCTTCTGCCAGCGCTGTGCGTCCTGTAAATGAGCTCAAGTCAGCCCGGTCATCGCAGAAAGCGCGTACGAGTAAAACGCCACAAAAACAGCGTAAACGTCGCCTGCGATCCAACTTGAATTTCGGCCCGAGCCGTGCCCCGGCCAAGGCAAAGTTGGGACACCCTGCTCCTGTCCAAGGCCGCTCCATCTGGTCTGGCTGATCAATCACATGCCAGTCACCGGCGAACGTCCAAGCCACGGCGGGAAACGGCGACGCAGGGTAGAAATTGAACTTTTGGGTCTGGTCGAGCGCGCACCCGCGTGTGTCCCGAACGACCAGACCGCTGAGGCGGTCCGCGAACGCTGGTCGCGGCCAGACGAACTCGGAAATCGTCGAAGTCATCAGTACTCTTCCTGCACGCCACGCAGGGATGCTGATGTCAGATTCGTTCAATAAAATGACATCTGACTTCTTTTTTTCTTGTTACCAACATCCCAGCCTCGCTTTTTTGTTCATTGAGGCCTTTTTGCTTGCCAGTGTTGAGGAATTGGATGCCACGAGTCGCAAAAAAAATTTTTTAGCCAGTATCCAACTTCGCTGTCCTCGCTCGCATACGGGGAGGGCAGGAGGTTAGAGGGAGGGATCGTGCCCAAAGGTAATCTAGACACGCTCTCGCCAGAGGATTTCAGGGCCGCCTGGGATGCCCTCCCCAAGGCCGATAAGGCACGTGTCGGCTTGATTGCAAGAGAGTGGACGTCGGGCACATCGTTTGAGTGGCAAGAGTTGTTGAACGAAGCCATCGTGCGCGCCTTAGCCGGAACCAGAAAGTGCCCGAGAGAGATTTCACCCGTGCTGTTTCTGGCCCAGACAATGCGCAGCATCCGAAGCGAATGGAGGAACAAATGGCTTCGGGAGCATGATCGAACTTCAGACAATCCAGGCGCCGACGGTATAGACCGTCTGTCGGAGGAAAACGAACGCGACGTCGAAAATGCCGTCGCCAGAGCGCTGGCATACCTGTCTGGCGATGATGATGCACTTAAATATTTGACGGGCTTACTGGATGGCTGGACTCGCCGCGAGTGCATCGAACGATTTCAATGGACCAAAACTCGCTTCGAAACGGTGCGCAGGCGATTTAATCACAAGATGGCAAGATTAGGAGAACAGCTTCGGACCCCACCCCCAGCGGAGGAAGCCGCCGAATGAGCGTCAAAAATAAAGCAGATCTGGACGCGCTCGAGCGCATGATGGACGGAGTAGTCGATGGCATCTTGAGTGCGTCAGACAGCGAAATTATCGCGGAAGTGCGCGAGCGGTACGGAGACGTGGCGACATTTGTCGCTGACGTCGACGATGTATTCCACAAAGCCATATACCAACGACACCTAACGGGTGGCGGGGTTGCGAAGGCCGAGGCTACCGCCCATAGACTTTCGGAGGGTGCGACGCTTAGCGGGAGCCGTGCACAGGAAGCGAGACTGGCTTCAGCCTCCGGCTCGCGGACAAATGTACGGGAAGCGCTGCTGGAAGCAGTTCCCAGCCTGCGCGCATTCGCAATCTCCTTGTGCGGCAATGTCGACCGCGCCGATGACCTGGTGCAGGAGGCGCTGCTGCGGGCCTGGGCCAACATGGGCTCCTTCCAGCCCGGCACGAACATGTCGGCGTGGCTGTTTACGATCCTGCGCAATCTCTTCCGCTCGGAGTACCGCAAGCGGCGGCGCGAGGTCGAGGACGTCGACGGCTCCTGTGCGGAATCACTGACGTCGCTGCCGGAGCAGAATAGCCGGCTTGAGATGGTCGAGTTCAAGAATGCCCTCAAGCTCCTGCCCTCCGAGCAGCGCGAATCATTGATCCTCGTCGCCGCTTCGGGGTTTTCATATGAAGAGGCCGCGCAAATCTGCGGCTGCGCCGTCGGCACCATCAAGAGCCGGGTCAACCGTGCCCGCAGCAGGCTGGCCGAGATTCGCGCAATCGACAGCGCCAGCGATTTGTCCCGAAGAGAAGGGTCGTACCGCAATCAAACCCTCGCTAAACGGCAGTAGAGAGATTTTCTTAAATCGTAAGTAAGGGGAGAATCCGCCCATGGGCCTTCGAATCTCTCAAGCGATCGAGTATCGGCCGCAGGTCGTAGCGGACAGTTGGTGATGCGAGTCAATTGGCGCCGAGTGGCCTTTGCGGGGCTGCTGGCGGCGACAGTCACGATATTGGTGACAATACGGGTGACCCTCAGATTTCAAGCCACTGGCGAGCGCACCCTACAGGTGGTCTCGGGTGGCCCGTCGACCCCGTAACTCGTCGCAGAGCCTGTGCCTCAGGGGACTCGCTCACCGCTGGTAGCGCTGGGCATTTTTGTCCGCGGGCCGAGCGAACTCGCGTCAGCCGCCACGGTAGAGATCATCGGTCTTCCGAGCGGGTCGGTACGATCAGCGGGCCGGCCGCTCGGCAACCGTTGGCCTATTTCCGCCGCCCAGCTTTCCGGTGCGGCGATTCTTCGACCGCGCCATTTTGCCGGTGCGGTCGATCTTGAGGCGGAACTGCGGCTGGCGGACGACACGCTGGCGGAGCGCCGATCGGTGCACCGGGCGATGACCGACCCGCAGCTTGCCGCTCAGGAGACCATACTTCTCCTCAGCAAGGCCGGGGGTTTTTCGGCTGCGCGTCTAGCGCTACGGCGGGCCGCGAACGCTGGCAACGCCCGCGCTGCGCTGTTACTTGGCGGGACATACGGACGCCGACCCTACCACAGCGCGAACTTGGTATGAGAAGGCCGCGAAGTTTGGTTCAGAGGCAGCGCGCCAACGGCTCGATCGACTTGCCAGCGAGGAGCCCGGGCGCGATCTGCCAAGTCGTCGATGATGGTGCGTTGAGGTGCAACTGGAGGCAGCCAGATGACCGAGTCAGAAGTGGTGTCGGTGACCGGTGGGGCGAGTGGCATTGGAGCGGCGGTTGCCAAGCGGTTCGCGGCCGCCGGCACCCGAGTGGTGATCGCGGACATCGACACCCCTCGCGGCGCGGCGCCGGCCGAGCGGATCGGCGCGCGGTTTGTGCGCACTGACGTCCGCATCGAAGCAGACAACGACAACATGGTGGACGCCGCGGTCAGCGAGTTCGGCCGGCTGGACATCGTCCACCTCAACGCCGGGGTGGGCTATGGCGGGAACGTCGAAATTCGACCTCGAGCGCTACCGCCGGGTGATGGCAGTGAACCTGGACGGCACCACGTTCGGCATCCGCGCTGCTTGGCGGGTGATGTCGAAGGTCGGCAGAAGCGCCATCGTGGTGACCTCCAGCCCTGGCGGGGGATCGCCCCAAGCCAATTTGACCCGTTCTACTCGGCCACCAAGCACGCGATCATCGGCCTGGTGCGGTCGCTGGCCCGCGGTTGGGAGGCGGGTGGCTCCAAGGTCACGCTCAACGCGGTGTGCCCGGGTTTCGTGCGCACACCGATCCTGCCGGACGAAACGTGGTGGCGGATCGCCGCGATGGATACCGTCCGCGCTGATCAGCGAACGGCACGCGCCGCTCGTCTACAACACTATGCCGGGCCACGCAGAGTTTGGCGAACCACACGGCCTGGGCTTCCAGCCCGGCAGTTATCGCGGTGAGCGGATCGTTTGGCACGGCGGCGGTTGGCCTGGCTGGGGCACGTTGATGACACGCGTGCCAGACTTTGGCACGGCGTTGCCGTCTTCGCGAATCGCAGTTTCGGGTACAAAGCGGTTTGACCGGCCCGACGAGATTGCTCGCGGATAAAATCACGGATTGCGGCCTTCGCCGTAATATCGAGACCGATGGTCGGTTCATCGAGAAGGCAATTTCGGTTCGTGGAGCAAGCTCGCTGTGATTTCACAGCGGATCCGTTGGCCGAGGCAAAGTTGTCGAACCGGCTGGTCTATGCGTCCCGCCGGGAGTTCAGCCCAAAGCTGGGGAGCGCTGGCCGAACACGACACCTATGCCGTAGGCAAGGGCGCGGCGTTGTCGCCATGGCGTCAGGCCGAGAACCTCCGCGCTGCCGGAGGTGGGCTGCAAGACGCCGGATAGCATTTTCAAGGTTGTGGACTTGCCTGCGCGGTTCGGCCCGATAATGGCGACGCGTTCGCCTTCAGACACCGTGAAGGACACGCCGCAAACGGCATCTTGCATTTGGGAGAGAAAAGGCCCCAAATGGACCGCGCCGGCGTTTAATGCGGCGATAGGCCTTGCGCAACTCCCGAACGGCGATGACTGGGGACATAATGAAGCTCGAATGAAGCGGTGACGTGAGTGGCGAACTCGGATGACGCGGCGGTTAACCTATATCCCGCCCCTTTAAGGGATGGATTGCGGTCTACACACATCGTCCGAATTTGCGTGGTCATCGCTTTCGAGCTCGGCCCAGAAAGAATTGGTACGCAAATTGGCAGGGCAGCAATAACTGCGCCACGTGCCGAACGCCGGGCTAAGCCGAGACCCGAGCCTCGGCTGCTTTCGCGACGCGTTATCGGCAGAGAACATTTTGATGCAAAAACCCGAGGGAGGAGTCCCAGGCTCAATTTTGCAATCCCACCGGCCGTTAACGTTTCTCGCGCACCACCCGGAACCCGACATCGTCAAATTTGTAAGCCTCCGGAAACATGGTCCGAAGCGAAACGCGCGTTAACCAGGGGTAAACGTGAAAGGAGCCGCCGCGCACCACATGCCCTTCGCCGGTAGGGGGCCCCTTGGGGTCGGCAGCGGGACTAATCGAGTAATAGTCAGGGTCATAAAAATCCTGCACCCATTCCGCTACGTTTCCTCGCATGTCATAAATGCCCCACATATTTGGCCTCTTGGTCGCAACAGCATGGGTCTTGGCCGCTGCCAAGCCGGTCGGGGAGTCTTCGTCTCGACGCCCGCCGGTGCTGACGGCAGCGCCACGGCTATCGTTATACCAAGCCATGTCACGTAGGGACCCCGCATATTCATCCATGGTGCCGGCGCGGGCCGCATATTCCCATTCGGCTTCGGTTGGCAGCCGGTAGAGGAATCCATCGCTGCGTGCATTCAGTTTGCTAAGGAATTCCTGTACCTGCCCGAAAGTGACTTGCTCCACTGGAAGGTCTTCGCCCCTGAATGTGCTGGGGTCCGATCCCATCACGACTTGCCATTGCTTCCCCGTTACTTCTGTCTTTCCGATTTCGAAAGCTTTCGTGATTTGCACTGAGTGTCGTGGCCTTTCATCCTTACTGCATTCGTTCGGTTTCGCACCTTCCGAACACCCCATTTGAAATTCACCGCTAGGAACGATAACGAATTCCATGCCGAGGTCATTCGTGCTGTAAGCAACGGCTGAAGGTTCTGGGGAGGACCGGGGCGCGGAGTTCGAAATCGTTTCCCGCGATGCTCTGGTCACCACAGCCAGTCGATCGCTCTCTTCAGCTTGTTGCTTCCTTTCTTCAGCCCGCGCTCCGGACAATGTGAACTCCAGACCGACATTGCCTTCGTGGCAGGCATACTCTACGAGTTGCTCCTGATCCGTTAGCCGCCACATCACGACTTCTATGCTCCACGGCCTCATCCAAGTACCGGAATCCTCAATGGTGAAGCCGTAAAGAAGATGGTTCTCATCCAGACGCTTCCAGCGCTCGATGAGGTGCACTTTCTCGGTGTTGCCATAGTTGAAAGTTCCACCCATTGCCCAAATATTGAAATTTGTGGAATCAACGACGAGCGTATCGTCCTCCCAGTGCCCGCGTCCGGCCCCCTTGTACAGACGAACGTTCTCAGGAGGACGTGCGCGCCCGTCCAGGTAAATCATCTGCGATTCGTGCGCTTCGGGGCGAACGACCACGACATCACGGCTCTGAACAATCTGGAAGGTGCTCTCTTGACTTCCCGGACCCGTACCAGTGAACGGCGGACCGACCCTCACGGGCCTGACGCACCGGCTCGAGAGCGGCCGGTCCTCCGGACCTATAGGCGGACGATTGACCCTTTTGAGGGTGTCCTGCTGTCGTTGTATGGCGGCGGGAGTGAGTGGGGGGACTCGCCCGTCTGCTGGATCGGCGACCTGAGACGTGCGCAGGGTTGTCATCGGCACCTTGTACCAATAGCCATCTCTCCAGAACGAGTTGTAGGCGTCCGTCGTTTTCTCTCCCGGGGGAGTAGCCGTGGGCTCTACGCGAAGGTCGATCGCTGCTTGCCGCGCGAACTCTTCGGCGTCCTTCGCTTCCGCTAAACTAAATTCCGTTTTGTTTTGAGCGGCGGCCGGCCGCTCCAGTGGCGTGAGGACACTGTGGCTCCAGATACCTTCCAGATCCGGCCTGTCATCACCTGTCCGGGGCACTTTCCCTACCGGGTATTTCGCGAAGCTAGCCTTCCAGTCGTAAGGCTTCTCTACGGCTTGCGGCGGACTCTGAGCGCCTGCTTGCGACGTCTGCGCACGAACATTGATGGGAACTAGTCCGCTCAAGGCGATAGCCGCTGATGCAACCATAAACACCACATCGCTCTGGCGCATCGTACATCTCCATTTGCGTTGATTGCTGTCCTTCTGGCAATATTGAAGCGCATTCGGATGAAGTTAAACGCCTCGACAGCGCGGCGGTCAATACGGCCCACAACCAAAAGCGTTATCATGATCCCGGGAGTCGGCAATGTCGGCTGCAGGCGATTTTACCGTTGCTGAAACAAGGATTACTATCCGCAATGGGTGTGAGCCGTCAGCTCGTTTCAACAGGGGGACCGACACTCAGCGCGAGGCATTTCTGGCCTGTTGCTTTTCAGGTCACAACGATTGTCTGCGTGCATTGCGGCACGTGGTGCAGACAGCTCCCGATAATGGATGTGCTCGATATCAAAAAATCTTTCCCGGCGATTAATCCCAATCGGCGGTTAAAAAACCATCATATGCCAGGATGATACGGCATGGGTTGGTCGAGCATGAGCTGGATTGCCCGGATCAGGGCGCCCAGAATGCCGGGGAGTCGAGGCGTGCATGCCGGACCGGCGTGCTCACGCGATCAAGGATGCGCCGGGGAGAAGATGTGAGCTGAAGGCGCTGGCTTTTGCGTCGCGAGACGTGCGGGGCGGTGGTCTGAATACCTTGGCTGAGAACAGCGCCCGCTATTTCGGCCTGTCAGCGTCGCAGGCAGGCCTGCGATGTCCCACGCCTCCAGCCCGCCGCGGCACCAGGAGTATTCGGGTACCCGAGAGCGACAAGCTCAGTCGCAAGATTACGGGCATCCCACAAGACTGCGTGCCAGGAATAAGTTCTTACGCGTCGTCTCCGATCGCCTTGCAGCAACCGATCGACCAGGACTTTGAGGGGTTGACGTTGCCAACACTCCGTTTCCATGCGCGCCTGGAACAAGCTGGTGCCCGGAATCGTGACGCGCGGGCAGTTGCTGCCAACTACAGCAGGAATGGGCAGTCGCCACTCGCGCCGCCTTCTCTGTCACCGATCAGTGCACGAAGCTCGCCGATCGGCGTCAGGCCGATCAGGATGCCCGACTGCACGCCTTGGGTTATCCGCAATCCCGTCAGGCAGGAGGGCCATGAAAGGGTCCATTTCACGTCCTCGGTGAAGCTACGTCGTGACGCAGATATGTGCCCGTGGTTAGCCCACCCGTCCGCTTTTTGATCTCGAGAAGTCCGCACCCGTACTGAGGGGCGCCGCGTCCAGCGCAATGCGGCGCGCAGCATGTCGACCAGCCCCAATGTTACTCAAAAGCTACAATTGCTTTTTTCTCACCAGTGCGCGGGTCCCTGTCCAGGGCCCACCTCATGTCCAATCTTCCGAGCGGCGCGCCTCGGAGCTTCAAAGGATCGGCTACACTTCAACCAACCGGCGCAGCAACGCGTTCGACGAAGACCGCGTTGGTGTCTTTTACCAATGCTGGTGGTATCGGAAAGCCGATTGGGTTGCGCGAGCGGCGGCCGTTGCCAAACGAGCAGCTGCGTGAGCTTGTTGTGTCTGGCCGAAGGGCTGAAGAAAGGGCGTGCTCCGTTAACGCGGCAATAGGGAACATCGGACGTTAACGGTGAGTATCGAGCATTTCTAATGCTCCCAGTTTACCATCGTATATTGTTTACGCTGACGATGGGAAAGTTTTTATTGGCCCATCCCGCGCCGTGAAGGCCCGGCCGATTGTCCCATCGGTTTGCGTTCCGGGCACCGCGACGTTCGCCCGTGGAAGGGTGTTCGGCAGCATAGGTTTGATGGCAATCCGCTCCCAATCGGTTAGTTCGTACCGCACGATTCGGGCGCTTGAACTTGGCCGAGCGCCTCACAGTGAGTTTCGGAGGAAAACCGGACGTTGCGTGGAGGCGAATAAGGGTTTTCAGACGGCGGCCGGCGTCGCGCCGAAATTCGCCGAGGGCGGACCTTCGGGCCAACTCCAATGACCGAAAATCCTCCATCTGAAACAACCGTGCGGATTCTCCTTCCCTCGGGGGCAAGCCAGGCGTATCCTGCGACAAGATAACCAATAAGCTGGGGCAGTCGATCCGCCCGCACGGGCTAAGGCGACGGACCTCGGAGACCCTATGAACCGCGATAAGGGGGTTCCTCATGACATCACGAGCACAGTTATTAGCGAGCGCTTTCGCGGCATCGGCGGCATTGGCGCCGGCGACGGCCTCGGCCGATCAACTCTTGGCCGGCACGATCACTTCGCCGACCGGCCAGAAGATGGAGGGCGTGCTGGTCACCGCCCAGAAGGTCGGATCGACCATTCAGACCAGCGTCTACACCGACCAGAACGGCGAGTATTACTTCCCCGCTATGGAAGACGGGAATTACGCCGTTTGGGCGCAAACGCTGGGCTACGAGACCGCCAAGGGCAACGTTGCCCTGACCGCGACCCAGCACCAGGACTTCAAGCTTGCCGCCATCACCGATCCGGAACAGCGCATCCGCCAGATGCCGCCGGAAATGCTCGCTGCGGCTTTGCCGGAAGAAACCGAAGCTGACGCCAACATCAAGCGCATTTTCCACAACCAGTGCACCGGCTGCCACACGCCCGGCTACCCCTTGCAGTTCAGGTTCGACGAAGCAGGCTGGTACAAAGTCATCAACTTTATGAAAACAATTCCGGACCTTCCCGGACCGAACGCCAGGACGAACCAGATCATCAACTACAATCAAAAGGAACTTGCGGCCTACCTCTCACGCGCGCGTGGCCCCGGCGAGACCACGATGAAGTTCAAGGATCGTCCGCGGCCGACCGGCGAGGCGGCGCGGGTGATGTGGAAGACCTATGACGTTCCGCTCAACCCGGATTCCGGCATTGCGACCTTCGGGGTCAAGTACAACACCAATGACGGCTCCGATTGGAGCCTGGGTGTCACCTCGCGTATCGGCCAATTACCCCATGACGGCAACATGGGTCTCGACGGCACGCTCTATTATACCGTCAATGCGCCCAACAGGTTCGTGACCATCGGCAAGGTCAGCCCGACAACAGGCGAAGTGAGGTATCTGAAGTACGATAGGGTTGACGGCAGGGGCGCCGCCACCGCTCACGGCCTTGCCCGCGACGCCAACGGCGACCTCTGGTTCGATGTCAATCCCGGCCGCCGCAGTCTCGGCAAGCTTGAAGCCAAGACCGACACCTTCAAGGTCTACGAGACTCCGCCTCCGATGTCGCCGCTTGGCGGTGCCGTGACCATGGACGTGGACGGCAAGGGCAAAATCTGGGCGTCGGCGCCTGATGGCGTCGTGATGTTCGACCCGGTGAGCGAGAAGTTCACCGACTTCAAGTCGAAGACGCCGTACCAGAACACCAAAGGCACCAACATGACCTACGGCGCCGCGGGCGACCGCGACGGCAACGGCTGGTGGGCGCAGATGGCCTTCGACACCATCGGCAAGGCCGACGTGGCGACGCATTCGACCTCGGAAGTCGTGCTACCCTCCCTCAAGGACGAAATAGCGCGCATTCCGGCGCCGGCCAAGGCGTTCTACGACAGCTTCAACCAGCTGACCGTCAACAACCCGCTGCCATGGTCGGAAGGCCCGCGTCGCATGGGCACGGACAAGAACGCGGACGTTCTGTGGGTCGGCAACTCGTGGGGCTCTTCGCTCGCCCGCATCGATACCAAGACGCTGCAGACGACGATTGTGCCGTTCCCGGATCCGGCCTATCAGCCGTACCACATCGCGGTCGACAAGAACCACAACGTGTGGGCCAACATGTGGACGACGGATCGCATCGCCCGCTACAATCCAACTACTGCGGAGTGGACGTTCTTCGATACGCCGGTTCGCGGGACCGAAATCCGCCACGTCTCGCTGCTTGAGCTGCCCGACCAGGATACCAAGGTGACCGTGCCGCTCTACCGTAACAGCAAGATGGGTGCGATGACTCTGCGCACCGAGGCCGAAATCGCGGCTCTCAAGGCGCAGGCATCGAAGTAGCGCGAGGCGCTGCTGGCGGCATTGCCCAGCCGGCACAAAATAATTGCCGAGCCCTGGCGACGACGGGGCTCGGCTTTTTTGATGTCTGCCGAGCCCTGGGCCCGGCCGGCCACGATCTCGGAACACGCGAGCAGCCCGTCCTTCCGCGAACACCTTGGCAAAGCCGGACGCGTTGCGGAGCTTGCGCACGCCTGGAGCGTCGCCGGCCGCTCGGGTTCTCGCTAGGGCCGGAGCCTTTGCCGCGAACGTCCTCCGGATCGCGGCTTCGACCATCCACAAGGACCCGAACGACAGGCTCAGCAAGCTCCTCTCCGCCGCTTCGGATCGCCCGCACCGGTGCAAGGCCCAGCCGGAAGCAACCGGAGCAGCGGTGGAGGAACCCTCGAAAAGGATAAAAAGCGCCGCGGCGCCGCGCGCCTCGCCCGCGGTATCCAAGCTCGCCGGCCCCTGCGCCGCAAAGGCCGAATCAAACATCAGGTCTGCTACTTCACCCTGGCCTTGATCTTGTCGAGTCCGGCCTTGGCGCATGCTTCATCCTTGGCGCCGCCGCCCTGGGCGCCGTTTGCGCCACCGAAGCCGATCGCACCAATGACATCGTTGCCGGCCATGATCGGTACTGCACCCGGCCTCGGGAAGATGTTCTTGTCCGCCTCGAGCCTGGCCTTCAGGGCCGGGTCTTTGTCCATCTCGGACGCGATCTCGGAGGTCGGCTTCTTCATATCATTGGCAAGGACGGCCTTCTTGGGGCTCAGCTCGGCGGAATTCTTCGAGGAGCCATTAGCCGACACCAGCACGCGCAGGATGCCGGCAGAGTCGACCACCGCCGCGCTTCCTTTCACGCCTGCCTCAAGGCAGGTGTTGACCGCGGTCTGCGCGGCCTCAACGGCGAGCGCCGAATCCAGCCCCCGCGCGGGCTGCTGCTGCCCGCCTTGCTGGGCGAAGACCGTGCTTGTCATGGCGGCAAGCGCAAGCGTGCCCAATGTCGTCAGTGGTCGGATCATGAGGGAGTCCTCTATGTTTGTTTGAGTGCAGGTCCTTGTTGAAGTCCGAGAGCCTAACTGTTTGCGGAAAAAGCGACAAGCTAACGGACGCTTTAAAACGGGCGCAGGGGTGGGAGGGCAACGCGGCAGTGTCTTGAGGTACTAACGCGCGACGCCCTCCTGCGCCACAACTGCCTCGACAATTGGTGATTTTCAGCCGCGTTAAGGGGCCTGCCGACGGATTTGACTTCTCGCTCCCCTTCCAATTCGATCACAGTTGGTGCTGTTTTCCGGGCGCAATCGCGACGCAATCCAAAGCGCAAGAAGCCCGATCGCTCTAGAACAACGGCTAGCTCGATTTGGCACTGCCTCGGCACAGTCCGACTACCCGTCACGTACCACAACGTCGTCGCAGTGGTACCGCCGACGACAATGTTGTTACGATGGATGATCGCGCCTGCATGAAACCGGCGCCTGTCAGAATGACGAGCGGCAATCGCATAAGATCGTTCGTCACGAAGGAGTCTGGCGAACGATCAGCTGTCGGCAGCAGAAAGGTTCACGGGATCATCGCAAAGGAGGCGGCGAGACAAACCAACGTCGTCCTAGGCCTGACTCGTCGTGCTCGGTGCAACTGCACCGATCAGCTGTCCCACGATGACGGTGGTCTTGTCTTTAACAGACTTTCGCGGTCCGATCAGCCAAGTCTTTGAATAGGTTTTGGAGGAGGGAAAAAGGGTGCCAGGTAGGCTTTCACTGGATTAAAGTGGACCGAGACTGGCGCGCACCGTTTTCCGGTGGCGTCTGTCCCACGACGGCGCAGGAGGGAAGCATGGCGGTCACCGGTTCTCGTCGCGATGTGCTGCATTTCGGCTATGGTGCGGCGGCCGCGCTCGGCATTTCAGCCCTGGCCCCGGCCGGCGCGCTCGGTCCGGTGCGGGCGCTCGCGCAGGAAGCGCCGGCGGATTTCTTCTACCGCGAGGACTGGTTCGGCGAGCCTTGGCGCAAGCCCGAAACCGCCGTCCTGATCCACGGCAACGCTGAATCGAGCATCGTGTGGTACGCATGGATGCCGCGCACGGCGCAGCAATTCCGCGTCGTGCGCCCCGACCTGCCCGGGTTCGGTCGGTCGAAGATTCCCGCGGGTTTCGAGTGGTCGCTGCCCAGTCTTGCCGCCTTCGTGGCGCGCGTCCTTGATAAGGCGGGCGCTGACTCCGCTCACATCATCGGCGCCAAGGCCGGCGGCGCGATTGCGATGCAGTTTGCTGCTGATTACCCGGCTCGCACCCGCACGCTTTCGGTCGTTCACGTGCCGGCGGCGGTGACGAGCGACAGGGTTGCCGCTTCCGGAACCTCCTTTGCCTCGCAGCGCGCCCGGCTTGGCTCGGCCGCTTCGAAAGAGATGATCGATTATTGGGAGAACATGTTTGCGACGGCGCCGGAAATCCCGACAAAAGGTCTGCTCAACGCGGTTGCTAACTCGGATCTGGCAAGAGACGCCGTCCTGCAGCGCATCAAAGCGCCGACTCTGCTGATGACGGCCGACCGCGGCCAGTTGCAGTCGGTCGAGAAGGCGAGGCAGTATCAGACGCTCATTGCCAATTCGCAGCTCGTCGTTCTGCGCAGCGACGGCTACCACATTGCCGCCTCGAATGCCGACGAGTGCGTCACCAACGTCCTCGCCTTCATCAAGGAGGTAAAACACAGGGCTTAGCCGCTCGCTGCCATCAGGAACGCAGGGAATTAAGAGACTCCAAAAGCGTCCCCGGGAGCTGGGCGTTGCCTCATCCCGGTTTAGGCCGCTCGCGCTTCTCCGGCGCCCGCGCCGGAGCGAAGTCGATATTGGAAATCCCGGTCAAGGAGCTTCCCATGAGGAAAATCATATCTCGAAGCGATCTCACGAATCAGAAGCTCGCCGCCACAGCGTTAGTCGTGGCTGCTCTGGCACTGACATCTGCCCTCGCCAGAGGGCAGGGTGCGGCGCAAGGAGATGTTGCGCTGCCACTGACGCGGCGCGACGCGGCCAAGGAGCTGGCGATGAAAATCACAGAGCCCTTCACCTTCGCTGCGGTCGGGGACATCATCATCCGCCGCCCAGTGGGTCAGTTGGACGATGCGGGCTTTCAGGCGTTGACCACAGTGATGCGCGCGGCAGACTCGACTTACGCCAACATGGAAGGTCCGATTATCGACGAGTCGGATCCGAACTACCACGGCCCGCCGGCGGGCGGCCCCAAGACGATCATTGAGGATCTGAAGGCGATGGGAATCCGAGTCATGACCACCGCGAACAACCACACCATGGATGGTGGTAGCGAGGGGATGTTCATGACCAACCGGCTGCTCGATGAGGCGAAAATCACGCATGCGGGCTCCGGGAGAGACCTGACAGAGGCGCGACGGGCCCGGGTCGGGATTACTCCCAAAGGGACGGTCGGCGTGGTCGGCATGTACTCCATTGACCCAAGCTCCAACCCTGGGTGGACGCGCTACACCGACGCGCGGGACAAATGGCCCGGCCTCAATCCTCTTCACGTGATCCCCTACAACATCGTCACGGCCGAGCAAATGGCGTCTCTGCGCAAGATCCGCGACGCCTCTTACGCTCATCGTTCCGAAGTGACTGTTCCCGTCGCCCCCTTGCCCGCCAAGGAGTCGCCGAACGAGCTGTCCCTATTCGGCAGCCGATATAAGGTGGGCGAAAAGGTAGGAAGCCTGAGCTACGCGATCGACCGGAGAGATCTCGACGGGATCCTGCGGAGCATCCGCGTTGGCAAGCAGAACTCGGACTTCATGGTGGTGGCGATCCACGCCCACCAGAATTCCTTCAGCTACCAGGCGTACAGCCACGACAACAGCACGCCGGACTTCCTGATCGAGCTCGCACACAAGGCGATTGATAACGGCGCCGACATATTCGTCGGCCATGGCGTCCACACCTTGCGGGGGGTGGAAATCTACAAGGACAAACCGATCTTCTATGGCGTCGCGAGCTTCATCCAGCATGAAGGTCCGGCAATCGAGGTGACCGACCCCTCCCGCCAGCCCGAAGCGCAGCAGTCGCGCGAGCCGGACAACAAGGCAGTGCTGCTCACGACCAGCCGGTATGAGGGCGGCAAGCTCGTCGAGGTCCGTCTGTACCCTGTCGATTGCGGCATCAGTGGAACACGTCCCGTGTCGAAAGCGGGCGTCCCGATGACGCCGTCGCCGGAAGAGGCCCAGCGCATCCTCAAGCTCGTCCAGGATCTGTCCAAGCCATTCGGCACGACGATCTCCATCGAGGACAATGTGGGTGTGATCCGCGTGGCGCAAACCGGAACGACGCAATGAACTACTTCATCTAGCCGCTTTCGCGGCTGTGGATGGAGTTTCGGGCCTCATGGCCCAGGCCGGTTCCCGCAAGAGAGCTCGTCCATCGGCCACTATCGAAAGGGCTGCGGCTTTATCTCGCGCCGCTGCGCACCTGCGGCCGTGTCGTTGGCCGTGATACTTTGAAGTCGGGAAGCTGATGCCAGCGATACGGGCGGTGACAAGGGAGAGCGATTTCGCAATCAGCTGGCTCCGCCGCAGCGTGAGCAGACGGCGCGTGCCTGCACAGGCGCCGAGACGCGCGAGGGTACTCGTCCTTATGGTTCCGAGCTTGCCATAAGCAAGCGAAAAAGGTGTAGCTTTGAATTGGAGGCTAAAAAGGGGGTGTGCCGAAGTCCTATCGCGTGGCGATCTCCCTGGGAAGAACATCGAGAGGGAGGCGAGCAAATCGTCTGCAGCAACCCAATGACAGGACGAAATGTTGCGACGCCGCGGCTCTCAGCCTTGGGCAAGTGCGGACAGCCCGGCCCTTCCGGGGACACGGGTAGATCGTGTAGCTTCAATCGAGGAGTCGCCGACAGGCCGAGGTTTTATTCGCCTTCCAAAAGCAGCAAGTCGCGCGGTGCGCAAAAGGAGAACCCCATGCGTTTTCTCAACTCGATCGGTGCAACCGCGCTTGCGGCGGCGCTCATGATATCAATTGGCGCGGCCGCCGCTTTCGACGATTCGAAATATCCCGATCTGAAAGGCCAGTGGCGACGATTCGGTGCGGTACCGAACACGTTCCGCTTCGGCCTCGCCTTCGATCCCCGCAAGCCTTTCCGCGCAGAGGAACCACCGCTGACGCCGGAATACCAGGCCATCTACGACGCGAACATTGACGATATGGAAAAAGGTGGCCAGGGCATCGACCCGACTTATAACTGCCTTTCTCCCGGCATGCCGCGCGTTATGGCTGGCTATTCGATCATGGAATTCGTGGTCACGCCGGAAACCACTTATATTCCGATGACACGCGACCATGACTTCATGCGCCATATTTACACGGACGGACGCGACTTTCCCGCCAATATGACGGTAGAACCGCGATTTCTGGGTTATTCCATCGGCAAATGGATCGATACGGACGGCGACGGCCGCTACGACACCCTTGAAGTCGAGACCCGCGGCATGAAAGGTCCCCGCGTCTTTGACGCCTCCGGTATCCCGTTGCATGAGGACAATGAGACCGTTGTTCAAGAGCGCATCTACCTGGACAACGCCGACAAGAACCTGCTTCACGACGACATCACCACCATCGACCATGCATTGACCCGCCCATGGAGGGTCACAGAGACTTTCCGTCGCATCGTAAGCGATAAGCCGCTCTGGTTTGGCCACGAGGTTTGCGGCGAAGGCAATGCTCATGTCGGCATCGGCAAGGAGATTTATTATCTTTCCGGTGACGGCCTGTTGATGCCCGCCATGAAAGACCAGCCACCCCCCGATCTGCGATATTTCAAGAAGTACGACCGGTAAGGTATCGTCAGACAAAAGGCCACACGCATGCTTGTTGCGTGTGAGCACGCGCTTTGCGCATCGGGTCGCGGGCTGCCTTCCCGACTGCGTTGGCGCCGCGACCGGTGTACTCATATAGCAGACGCGTTGCTGCGACGCGCAGGTCTGCGGCCTTGGGCGATAGATCGGGATAGGGGGGAGCCTCGCGGCCCCACCCCTCCCACAGCTTACGGCGCCGTATACGGCGGTTCGAGAAGCGGTGGGCATCCGAGTGACCAATGCTGATTCGAATTCTCTAGCCGCCGAAGGGGCTTATCCTCGGCTTGAACGCCCGACAAGCTTCGCCAGCAATCGACCGAGTCGCGGTGCTGATTTCAGCGCCTTGCGCAAGTTTGCGATGTCCTTCTCGTCGATGATAAGTGGCGAGCGTTGGAAACGGCCGTGATGGTCGTAATAGCAAAAGCGGATTTCGCGCCTGCCTGCCGCAGATCCTTCGGTGAACTTCAGGAGCTGAATCGCGGGCTGGTGATAGGTCGAGCCAACGCGAACTTCTTCTTCAATGATACCGCCGCCCCAATGAAGAGAGAAACTCCGGGCCGGTCTCGGTGTCTGCTTGGCCATGCCTCGCTCTTTTGCTGATAAGCAACGGGGCCTTGCCGCGTACGAGGGCCGTACCGCACAATCGCCATAGAACGTATATAGCATACGCGCTTCGAATGGCGCCATAAATCTGAGCCCGACTCACCGTGTCTTGTGCACCGCTGGTGGCTCGGCATTTCCCAGCAGGTGCGGCCCAACCCCCCGCCCTCTGTAAAGCTCGTGGTCGCCACAAATCAGGACCAGCGTTATGGTCAGCTCGCTGCCGAAATATTTAATGAGGATGACTTCGGCGAAGCCGAACGCGAACGTCGATAGATCATCGGCGATAGGCGCAATATTCCCAAGAGTTTGCGGTGCGCCTCATTCACGTCGGTTTCGCCCATCGCGTTCGCAATCCCATGAGCGAGCAAGAAATCGGAAACAAGGAAGAACGCGTTGAGGCAACGCCTGCAGCGCCGGCGCCGAAGCGCGAGGTCGACCAGTTCGAAACACGACCCCACTATCCGTGGCCCGTGAAGCACCGCAGTCCGCACAGCCAGCGCCGCAACCTGGGAGTCAGTCAGTGTTTTGCATGCGTCGTCACCGAGCCGGCATGCAGCAATACCCCACAGCGGCCGAAAAACTGCCGTTCTAACGGCTATCAAACAGCTTGAGCGCTGGCCATTCAACGCGCTGCCGTGCGCGGAGCGGCTCCCGACCTCCCCGCGTCATTGCGGCAAACGGCGTGTCCTGACCGACTTACCTGTTGCCGCTGATTGGCACTGGACGATAAAATCGCAACGGTAATTAAGGGAGGTAACGAATGAACAGAAAAGTCGTTGTTTGCGCCGTCGCAGTCGCGCTTCTGGGGTCGGCCGCCTTGTTCGCACAGGCCCAGCAAGGCCCGGTGCCCCTGCCCACCTGTGAATCGTGTGGCGTCAGCTTCTTTGTTGCCGACAATCCGACAGGTTCGGGCAATATTGGCGGCCTCGCCGGCGCTGACCAGATTTGCCAGAACGCCGCGCAGGCTCTGGGCGGGCGGGATGCGGGTCGCACATGGCGCGCGTATCTGAGCCAGGAGCAGAAAGGCGCCACACCGCGCGTCAATGCCCGCGATCGCATCGGCCCCGGGCCCTGGTACAACGTCAAGCACCAGCTGATGGCGAGCAACCTTGCCGATCTGCAGGGCGACCAGCAGCGGGACCGCAACAACATCCGGCGCGAGACCGTGCTGGACATCAAGGGCGAGGTTATTCCTGGCAACCAGCACGACATTCACCGGTTCGGACCCCGACGGCCGGGCGTTCATCGACGGCTACGATCACACCTGCAACAACTGGACGTCGGACGCCATGACTTATCCGCAGGCAAACCCGAATGTGCCGGCGGACCGCGCCCGCGCGATGCTCGGCCACTCGGACCGCGGCGGTCAGAATACGTC
>JASHRR010001422.1 GCA_030037185.1 Xanthobacteraceae bacterium
GGATCCCGAACTCGTCCACATCGAAGAGACCGACGCCAACTTCACCGTCGAATGGAAGGGGCACTACCGCATCGAGGGCGATGCGTTCATCTACGTGGATCGCAAGACAGGCGGGACCAGAGCCATCCTCGGATATCCCACGCAGAAGTTGGAGCAAGCCGCGCGCAGCAGCTGAAATTTCAAATATTTTTGGCTAGGTCTTAACGGGTAAATCCACGGTAATTGCACCGGCGTTGTCGTTCATGCGACCTCGATCCGGTCGGCTTTCTGACAGGACGAATCCTACTTTGCGCGCGCGTCCTCGAGAATCAACGCCGCGCCTTTCTCAGCGATCATCATGGTGGGCGCATTGGTGTTGCCCGAGGTGATCGTCGGCATCACCGAGGCATCGACGATGCGCAAACCCGCCGTGCCCAAAACCCGCAGCCTCTCATCGACCACCGCAAATGGATCGGTCCCGCGTCCCATCTTGGCGGTGCCCACCGGGTGAAAAATGGTGGTGCCGATATCACCGGCGGCTCTAATGAGGCTTGCATCATCATCGCCGACGGACGGACCGGGCAGATATTCCCGGGGCTGGAATCGCCCCAACGCCGGCTGCGCCACGATGCGCCGCACCAGGCGCAATGAATCGGCGGCGACGCGCCGGTCCTCATCGGTCGCGAGGTAATTGGGGATGATGGCGGGCGATGCGTCCCGGTCGCGCGCGCGCAACCGCAATTCGCCGCGGCTCGTCGGCTGGACATTGCATACGCTTGCGGTGAATGCCGCAAAGGCATGCAGCGGCTCGCCGAAACGATCGAGGGACAGCGGTTGGACGTGGAACTGGATATTGGCGCGCGCGCGTGACGGATCGGAGCGGGTGAACAGCCCAAGCTGCGACGGCGCCATTGCCAACGGCCCGCGGCGCAAAAACGCATATTCCAGCCCTATGCCGATGCGCCCAAGCACCGAATGATAGATCGTGTTTAGGGTTTTCACGCCCGACACCTTGAAGATCGCACGCAGCTGCAAGTGGTCTTGCAGGTTTTTGCCGACACCCGGCCGCTCCAGCACCATCTGGATGCCATGCTGGCGCAATTGCTCCGCTGGTCCGACGCCGGACAGCATCAGCAGGTGAGGCGACCCGATGCTGCCTGCAGCGAGAATGACGTTTCCTGCGCGCGCACACCGCAGGGCGCCGTGCTGTCGCCATTTCACCCCGACGGCGCGGCGGCCGTCGAACTCGACGCACTGCGCGTGGCAGCCGATTTCGAGGCGCAGATTGGGCGACCTCAATGCGGGTTTGAGAAAACCGCGCGCCGCCGACCACCGCCGCCCGCGCCTTTGGTTGACGTGGAAGAAGCATGAGCCTTCGTTGTCGCCGGTGTTGAAATCCGCGATCGGCTTGATGCCGGCCTGCCTCGCGGCCTCGCGAAACGCTTCAAGCAATTCCCAGCGCACCCGCTGTTGCTCGATCCGCAATTCGCCGCCGACCGCATGACTGGCTGTGGCCCCAAGGAAATGATCTTCGTGCCGTCTGAAATAAGGCAACACGTCGTCCCAGCCCCAGCCCGTCAGCCCAAGCTGGCGCCAATGATCATAGTCGGCCGCCTGGCCCCGCATGTAGATCATGGCGTTGATAGAGGATGAGCCGCCGATCACCTTGCCGCGCGGATAGTGGAGGACGCGGCCATTGAGGCCCTTGTCCGGCTCGGTCTTGAACATCCAGTCCGAGCGCGGATTGCCGATAGCAAAGAGATAGCCGGCCGGGATGTGATACCAGATCCAGTCGTCGCGCCCGCCGGCCTCGAGCAGCAGCACCCGCTTGCGCGTATCTGCCGATAGACGGTTGGCGAGGACGCAGCCGGCCGACCCGGCGCCGACGATGATGTAATCGTAGTCGCCTTCGCTTATTTGCAAGGGGCTCATGCGTGCAATTTGCGCGCAAAGCCCCGCCGGTGCAACATCGGCACGCTCGCGCCATTTCAATTGGTGGCCAATTGGCTGGCCAATGGCGCCCGCAAGGTGACGTAGTTCATTGCCAGGTCACCGGCTGCCTTGACCCTGGCCGCCGGTGGGCTCGATTTGCCGAATCTGGTCCAATCAACGCTGGTGCGCAGCGCCATTCGACATTTGCAAGCATCGTTCGCTCAGTGGCTTTTGCGGCTTTGCGGCGCCGCGTGGTCAACCGACGCCGACGCGTTTGATCGCCTCATTGACGATCCTGCGGATGCGCGAAGCGAACGACTGTGGCTCGTCGTGGTCAGCGTGATCTTCCGCAAGGTCGAGTCCGACCGTCGCAACCCGGCCTTTCACCACCTGGTCGGCCACCAGCTGGATCGGACCGAGCGAAAGGCGATCGCCGACCTTTGCCTTATGTTCCAGATGGGCGGCGAAGAACGCCGCCAGCGTCATTGCCCGCTCCCCGGGCGCGATGGCAAGGCCGTAGATTTCGCCGAGCGTGCCGACCGTGACGTCGCCTGAAACGAAGAAATCGCCTAGCAAGCGCACGTCCGGCGCCGCCGGCGGCGGCATGTCGACGAAAAATCGGTCGAGCGCTCGCGCTTTCTCCGGCGGAGCCAGGAAATACGCGTAGTCGCCTTCGCGAATTTCGCCTGCCTCGGCGGCGGCGAGCACATGCTGGTCGCGCACCACCAAAGTCAGCTTCGCCCATGGTGGAATGAGCCGGCGGCGCAAATAGGGATTTTTCGCATCAATCGCGTAGCCGACCAGTTCGTGCCCGAGCTGTCCGGGCAGATCGAGCTCGATACGCCGCGGCGCCGGATCGTTGCGCGCGAGCGCGGTATGGAAACGGTGCGCCGCCATCGCAATTGTCCAGCCCTGAACCAGGAGTGAAACGAGCACAACCACGAAACCGATGTCGAAGAAGATGAGGGCGTCGCGCATGCCGACCAGCAACGGGATTGATGCGAGGAAAATGCCGACCGCGCCGCGCAACCCGACCCAGGACACGAACGCCTTCTCGCGCCAGGAAAACCGGAACGGCGCAAGGCACAGAAAAACCGCGAGCGGACGGGCAAAGAACATCAGCACAACAGCGACGACAAGCGCCGGCACGGCATGCGCAGCGAGGCGGGCCGGCAAGGCCAGAAGCCCAAGCAGCACGAACATGACGATCTGGGCGAGCCATGTGGTCGCGTCGAGAAAGGCAATCACGCTGCTTTGCGCCCGGGTCGGCCGGTTCCCGACAATCAACCCGGCGAGATAGACGCTGAGAAATCCGGACGCATGCAGGACCTGGGCGACACCGAACACGACAATCGCCGCGGTGGTGACCAGCGGTGCATGGAGTCCCTGCGGCAGCTCGAGCCGATTGAGCGCTAACACGATCAGCCGTCCGCCCACCAGGCCGATGACTGCGCCGCCGACCGCCTGCACGGCGAGTTCGTCGGCAGCCGTATACCAGGGCTCGCTCCCCGCCAGCGCCATCTCGACCAGTACGACGGTGAGAAAGATCGCGAACGGATCATTGGTGGCGGATTCGATTTCGAGGGTCGCGCCGACCCGGGGACGCAGCCGCAGACCGCGCGCATGAATGAGCAGGAACACGGCTGCCGCATCGGTCGATGCCACCATCGCCCCGACCAAAAGCGACTCGGTCCAATCGAATCCCAGCAGCAGCCGCACGACCGGCGCCGTCACCGCCGCCGTCAGCAGAACCCCGGCTGTTGCCAGCACCAGCGCAGGCGCCATCGCTCTGCGGAACGTCGCCGAGCGTGTGCGCAGTCCTCCGTCGAACAGGATCAGAGCAAGCGCCACCGCGCCGACCAGATAGGTCGTACGGATATCATCAAACTTGAGTCCGCCCGGCCCGGCCTCGCCCGCCAGCATGCCGACCAGAAGAAACACCAGCAGCAGCGGAGCGCCGAATCGCAGCGCAACCAGACTCGACAGGATGCCGGCGAGCACGAGTAATGCCGCGAACATGATGGTGAGGCTGATGGTGTCGAGTGCTGCCATGAGAACGTGATCAGCCAACCGATAGCGGTTTGTTCGCAACGTGAACGGATCAGAGCGACCAGGAGGTCGCGAACCCGACCCGGCGCTTGCCGGCGACGGAGGATCACGACAGCAGGGTGGTCCCTCGGTTCAGCGATGGATCGGATCCTTCCACAGCACGTGCTCGGGCGGCTCAACCGGCTCGATATCGAGATTGACGACGACCGGTTCCTGGCCGGAGCGCACCAGGACGCATTCCAGCACCTCGTCGCGGCTGGCGTTGATTTCCTGGTGCGGCACATAAGGCGGCACATAGATAAAATCGCCCGGGCCCGCCTCGGCGGTGAATTGGAGCTGTTCGCCCCACCGCATCCGCGCCCGCCCTTTGACGACGAAGATGATGCTTTCGAGGTCTCCATGGTGATGGGCGCCGGTCTTGGCGTTGGCATGGATCGTCACGGTGCCGGCCCAAAGTTTTTCGGCTCCTGCGCGCGCGCGGTTGATCGCTGTCGCCCGCAACATCCCGGGCGTTTGCGCCGTGTTGGGATCAAGCGCGTGCCCGGGAATGATTTTGACCCCGTGAACCTTCCAATCGACGACGGCGCCGGGATCAGCCCGGGCACAGGAGTCATCGGGGCTGGCGGCCGGGCGCGAAACCGCAGGCGCATGCCGTTTGTCGTGATCTTGAGCCATGAGAAATCTGCCACCTGTTATCCGTCTTGGAGCATAACGCGCATCGCCGCCGCTTTAGGCGTCAGCGCCGCAATATGCAGGCTTGCGACTCTCGGCGCCGCTCCCACCCGACGCGCTCGAGCTCCGGCCGGTCGCTGTCGGCTTGCGGGTAACCCAGGCAAAAATAGCCGATGAAGCGCCACGACTTCGGGACCTCAAGGATATCAGTCATGGGCGCCGGGTCCACAATCGAAATCCATCCCATGCCGATGTTTTCGGCGCGTGCCACAAGCCACATCATTGAGATCGCCGCCACGGCTGAATAGTCAGCCGTTTCCGGCATCGTCCGGCGCCCCAGACCGTGTCCGACCGCCGTGGCGCGATCGGTGAATACGGCGAACTGGCAAGGCGCTTCCTCAAGCCCGGCCAGTTTGAGTTTCGCGTATCTGACGGCGTTGTCGCCCGTATAGGATGCAAGTGCGTCTGCGTTACAAGCCTTGAACAGGTCGCGGACGACCTGGCGTCGCCGGGGATCATCGACGACCACGAACCGCCAGGGCTGACACAGCCCTACCGAAGGCGCCAGGCAGGCGATCTCAAGGAGCCGCTCCAGCGTCCCGACCGGCAACGGATCAGGGCGAAAACGCCTCACGTCGCGTCGCCAGATCAACAGATCGCGCAGGCGCACCCGGAATTCCTCGTCGAATGACGCAAGCTCGTTCATGCCTGGGTTCCCGACATCGCGACCGCAGTGAGCAAAATGACGATTTCGATGATCTGTTCCAAGGCACCGAGCACGTCGCCGGTTTGTCCGCCGATCTGCCGGATGGCGAGCCTCGCCATCATCAGGCTGGTGCACGTGGCGACCACGAGACCCACTATAGCGGCGGCGAGGCCGAGCGCAGCAGCCAGCACCAACACCCCCAACACAACCGCAACGGCGGCAGACCGCAGGGCCGGCCGCCCCGCCTGCGCAGACAGGCCGTCAAAACGGGCCGGCGGAACGAAACGCATGAACCCCGGCAGCACCGCCCGCGCCGAGACGTGAGTGGCAATCAACGCACCGGCGACCGCCGCCGGGCTCACCATGCCGGCAAGCGCGGTCCAACGCAGCAGGAGCGACATCATCAGGGCACAGGCGCCGTAGGCGCCAAGGCGGCTGTCGTGCATGATCTCAAGCTTGCGCGCACGGTCCCGCCCGCCGAGGCCGTCCGCCATATCAGCAAGACCGTCTTCATGCAGGCAGCCCGTGGTGAGGAGAGTGGCAGCGAGTGCCAGCCCGGCGGCAAGCGCCGCGGGGAGTTGGATTGCCGAGGCGATCGTGTAGGTCAACGCGCCGGCGCCACCCACGAGCGCACCCGCCAGCGGGAACGCCCAGCTCGCCCGCGCAACGTCGGCGCTATTGATCGCAGTCGAATGAGGCAGGGGCAGGCGCGTGCAGAAAAGGACGGCGGTCTTGACGTCGGCGGCAAGGCCACTTCCCCATCGATGGCGTATCTTCATCGCAGGCGTACTCGAATCTAGTGGACAGGCGCTCGCGAAAAGCAGATTTTCCGGCGCTGCAACCTCAGTCATCCGCCATCATGCGCTTCCCGTCCTTCGCTGCATTGCGCGCCGCGTGCCTTGATCTCCCGCCCGCCGATGCGGCCGCCGCGGCAGCGGCCGCAGATCGCAATGCTGTGCTGACAAAGCCCCCGGGCAGCCTCGGTCGCCTGGAGGACCTCGCCATCTGGCTCGCCCAATGGCAAAGGAGAACTCTGCCGCGGCTCGACCGCATCGAGGTGTTGGTATTTGCCGGCAATCATGGCGTCGCGGCACAGGGCGTTTCGGCGTTTCCGGCCGAGGTGACGACGCAGATGGTGGCGAATTTCGCGGCCGGCGGCGCCGCCATCAATCAGCTTGCCACCGTAGCGGGAGCGCGGCTGCAGGTGGTGCCGCTCGATCTCGACCGACCTACCGCAGACTTCACCAAGCAACCCGCGATGGCCGAAGACGCATTTCTGCGTGCGCTCGCGGCCGGCTATGACATCGTGCCGGCCGAGGCGGATCTCGTCTGCCTTGGCGAAATGGGCATCGGCAACACGACGGCTGCCGCCGCTATCGCGGCGGCGCTGTTCGGTGGTGACGGGATTCGCTGGGCCGGTCGCGGGACCGGCGTAAACGACGATGGCCTCGCCCGCAAGCGCGCCGTGATTGACGCGGCGGTCGAACGTCATGCCGGCATCCTCGGCGATCCGCTTCGCGTCGCCGCCGCATTGGGAGGGCGCGAGTTTGCCGCCATCCTGGGGGCCGCGCTGGCTGCCCGCCGGCAGGGTATTCCGGTGCTCATCGACGGCTTCGCCTGCACCGCGGCGCTCGCTCCGCTCGCGATGCTGCGAGCCGATGCGCTGGCCCACGCCGTTGCCGCACATGTATCGGCGGAAGCCGCGCACCGGGCACTCCTTGACCAACTCGGGCTGAAACCGCTCGTCGACCTCGGCATGCGGCTTGGCGAAGCTTCCGGCGCGGCGGTGGCGGCGCTCATCCTGCGGGCCGCGGTCGCGTGCCACACCGGAATGGCGACGTTCGCGCAAGCCGGCGTGTCCGGCAAGCTCTAGCGCATCAGGCCGCGAAGGTGTAGAGTTTTCGCGCCAGATCATGCGCAAAATCAAAGCGATCATGCTTGCGCGATGGCATGAAAGAACGTGCCTGAGACGTTGCCGCGCCGCGTTCCGGCGCCGCCCACCGGCTCGCCAAGCGCGTCGGTCAGCTCAAGGAAAGCCTGGTCGCCGCCTGACGAGATCAGCGTCGCGTAGTGGAATTCGTGTCCGCGAACGACGCTGCCGGCACGCCCGAGCGCACCGTCGGCGAGAAGCCGCCCCTGCCGGTACCCGAGATGCAGCTTGCGCGTCGCGAAGCTGGTCGAATGTCCAAGCAGGCCGACCATCGCGTGGCGGACCCCGTGCGCGTCCTCAAGCCCGGCGCCGAGCACCATATAGCCGCCGCACTCGCCGTGCACCGGGCGGGTCGCCGCGAAGCGCCGCAACCCCTCCCGGAAGCGATCAGCCTTGGCGAGCAGGCCCGCATAGAGCTCCGGATAACCGCCCGGGAGCCAGCAGGCGTCGCAGTCGTTCGGGGGAGGTTCGTCAGCAAGCGGCGAAAACGCCACGATCTCTGCGCCGTCGCGCCGCCAGCCGTCGCGCAGGTGCGGATAGAAAAATGTGAAGGCCGGATCCACCGCGACCGCGATGCGTTGTCCGGGCGCCGGCAGTGCGGGGCGGTCGATCGCTGCGGCAACGGTGAACGGCGCCGCAATGGCAAGCACCCCCTCGAGATCGAGGTGGCGCTGCGCCATGTCGGCGAGGCCGTCGAGGCGGGCCGCGAGATCGCCGTGCTCGTTCGCCTGCACCAGCCCGAGATGTCGCTGCGGCAGCGTCAGCATGGCGTCGCGCGGCACCGCACCCAGCACAGGAACCCCGAGCGCGTCGAGCGCATCGGCGACCAGCACACGGTGCCGCGCGCTGCCGACACGATTGAGTACGACACCGGCGACCCGCACCGACGGATCGTGCGCCGTGACCCCGCGGACAACTGCAGCTGCTGTCTGCGATTGCCCCGAAACATCAAGGACAAGAAGCACCGGCAAACGAAGCCGCGCCGCGAGGTCTGCGGTTGACCCGCTCCGGCCCCGCGGTCCCGCCACCCCGTCGAACAGCCCCATCACACCCTCAATGACGACAAGCTCAGCGCTGCGCGTCGCTTGGCCGGCAAGCGCATCCAGCAGGTCCGGAGGCATCGCCCAGCTGTCGAGATTGATGCTTGCAGCTCCACTTGCCGCGGCATGGAACGCCGGATCGATATAATCCGGTCCGGCCTTGCCGGCGCGGACCGCGATGCCGCGCCGTTTGAAGGCAGCAAGCAAACCGAGCGTGACGGTGGTCTTGCCGGAGCCAGACCGCGACGCCGCCACGATGAGGCCGCGCGCTGTCATGATCGGCAGGCGCGAGGGTGACGGATATGGCCGGGCGCACGATACACGACGCAATGAGCCCGCACGACCGTCCGCTGCGCCGGGGTTGAGCCACCGGCACCGGCGCGGCCGCCGCCACAAAGGCGGCCTATGCGGCGCTGCTGACGGGCGAATTCCGCGATCCGGTTGAGGTGACGCTGCCGCGCGGCGCCGTTCGCGCTTGCAGGATGCGGCCTTCGTGCGGCAGCGCCTGGCAGCGGCGTCGTGTTTCGCGCCGGAGCCGGAGTCGGTATCGTGACCCGCCCAGGCCTTCCGGTTGCGCCGGGCGAGCCCGCCATCAACCCGGTGCCGCGCCGGATGACCTGCTGTTCGACCGCGCTGGCCGGTTGGTCGGTCACGGCCCGTTTGCATCGCATCACCAGGTTCCTTCACGAAACCGGCGACGATAATCGGGGTCGTAGAGGGCACTGTCGCGGAACGCGCTGGCGGCGAGCGCTCGACCGACGAGGACGAGGGCGGTGCGGTCGATCGGCTCGGCAGCGACAAGTTGGGCAATGTCTGCGAGCGTGCCCTGGATGACGCGCTGGTCCGGCCACGTCGCGCGGGCCACCACGGCAACCGGGCAGTCGCCGCCGTAGACAGGCGAAAGCTCGTGGGCGATGCGTGCGATCGATGTGATCGCGAGGTGGATCGCGAGCGTCGCGCCGGTGGCCGCGAAGCTCGCCAGCTGCTCCGCCTCGGGCATCGCCGAAGCGCGACCCGGCATGCGGGTCAGCACAACGCTCTGTGCCACCTCGGGCACCGTCAGTTCGCAGCCGAGCGTCGCGGCGGCAGCGGCGAATGCCGGCACGCCGGGGGTCAGCGTGTAGGGGATGCCGCGGCGACGGAGTCGTCGCAATTGCTCGGCAAGTGCACTGTAAATGGACAGGTCGCCCGAATGCAGCCGCGCCACATCGAGGCCTGCGGCGTGTGCCTTGACGAACTCCGCCTCGATTTCATCGAGCGTCAGGGGCGCCGTATCGACGATGCGGGCGTTGCCTGGACAGGAGACGAGCAACTGCCGTGGGACGATCGAGCCGGCATAGAGGCAGACCGGACAGCGCGCGATCAAGTCGCGTCCGCGCACCGTAATGAGGTCCGCCGCGCCCGGTCCCGCGCCGATGAAATGCACCGTCATGGCA
>JASHRR010001423.1 GCA_030037185.1 Xanthobacteraceae bacterium
GCACGAAGCTGCTGCTCACCCCGGAGCTAAACGACCAACGCAGCGCGACCGTACTGTATGTGTTCGGTCTGTGAGCAGAAGGTCGGCTAGATCCGCCCCCGCCCGCTGCACCCGCCGCGGCGGGCGGCTGCCCTCCGCCTGCATGCGGGCAATCGCATGTGGGCGCCGCCCCTTTCACGGGGCGCGGGAGACCGGCACATCGCCGGCACCTGGGGCGTGCACCTGACGAAAACCGGCATGGGCAAAGGCGCATGCGAGCCGGGCGAGCCGATCGGCGCGGCGATGGGCGCCGTTGGGGACGCGAGTCGTGGGAAGCATTCGGAGGCTTTTCCCCACAATCCCGTGTACAACCGAGGCAAGGCAAGGTTTTTGGCGCCATAGTTATGCCGTATTGCACTCTCTACCGTAGTAATCGTAGTAAATTTGATTCGTTTAATGTGCGCTGGGTTACGCTGATCGGCTGGGATTATTGAATCACGATAGCGGATGCGCTTTTGTAGGACTGCCGTCAGATCGGGATGCTGCACGATGATATCGGCAGTCAAAACGACGGGGTGACAAAAATGAGTAACGTCGATTGGCAAAATGGAGCGTCCGAACGTGGCCGGGCCTTATTGCCAGATTCCTACAAACCGAAAGCCCTGCGCCTCGCGCCTGCCGACGATGCGGCGCCCCCACAGGCGCAGCGGCCAGTCGTTGATTTGCGCAAGCTTGAGGAAGAACTCGGTCGCCGGCGCCTCGACGAAATCGCGGATGTCGTGCGAGCCCTGACCTACGGCGAAATGATGGAACTCGCCGCTTCCATGTGGAATGTCAGGCCGGATGGCGCCAATCTGACCGAGCACAACCTGCCGGCCGTCCTTTACCGCTGGTCGACATCGCGCCAGTCCTGAACCGGCGGTGTGGCGGTGGGTGCGGGTGGCCGCCCCACCCGGTCGCAGGCTGTCGATGCGAGCGCCGAGCCGATTCAATTGAGCGCCCTCGGGTGCCGTCGTAACGAGCGCGCGAGGGCGTTGTCGATCGCGGCAGGAAAATGGCGAACAACGCGATCAACAAATCCGTGTTCGAGGCTGCCGGCGGGCCGGTTGTTTTTGCGCAATTTGATTGCGATGAATATCAGGACGCATTCAATAAAGACATGCTGCCCGGTGGTCCAGGCATGCCAGATGGCCTCGTCGGCATAGCTCTGGCCTCGCGAATAGTCGGCATCGCGGCTGCCGCCTGGCTCGACCGCCCAGAAGTCGATCCATGTCACAATGGATGGATTGTCTTCCTGACAGGTGAAGGCGCAAAAGGTTGGAAGCTTGTCAAGGCGATCGATGACGAGCGTGTCGGGACATTCAGTGGTCATGGTTAATGACCTCTGCGTGCAAGGCCGCGCCGCGCATCAGGGCACAGGACGGCGGGGCAATAGACCGGGGCCCCCAAAAGCAGGATAATGACTCGGACCATCTGCAAAGGCGTTCCAAACCAATATCCTACGATCTGATCGTTACGAATTCGTTGTGGAGCGCGTGCTCGGGACGGCATCCTCGCTAGCGCGAAATGCGGGTGCTCTCGAAATGCCTGCGGCACTCCGATCCGGTCCTCGCCGTATGTGATTTCTGGCGAACTTGCCGCCTCCACGAATCCAGGTTACGACGATGACCCATGATCGCCGTTATCTTCGAGGTCTGGCCGAGCAACGGACGCAAGGCCGACTATCTGGACCACGCCGAGCGCCTTCGTGGCGAACTCGGGCAGATGGAGGGATTTATCTCGGTCGAACGATTCCAGAGCCTGACCGAGCCGAATAAGCTGCTGTCATTATCGTTCTGGCGCGACGAGGCCGCCGTCGCACGGTGGCGCCGGAACGCTGAACATCGGGCGACACAATCAGCGGGACGTAGAGGAATCTTTAGCGACTATCGCTTGCGCGTTGCCGGGGTCATCCGCGACTATGGAATGGTACAAAGGCGCGAGCAGGCGCCCGAGGATAGCCGGCTCGCTCATGATGCGGTAACATAATGATGCTGGCAATATGAAGGTGCGGCCGGGCGGTATCCGTGGTAGAAGGCGTTCGCTACTGTTCAAAGAGAAACAGGGGGAGGTTGCCTCGAAGAGAGCCAAGCCAGGTGTAAGGCCGAATCATTGAAGGATCGGTCGTGACGGCGGCAGGTGTGGCCAAATTACAACCTTTGCCGCTTTTTTGCATGCTATGATGCCGAGGTTCGGAGGACACCGATGAGAAGGCTGGGGATTGCATCAATTGCGATCGCTTCGCTGACCAACGCGGTCGCCGCGGCCGACCTCGGCGTAAACGCGCCCCCTGCGACGGCGGTGTTGCCGTTCACCTGGAGCGGCCCCTATGCGGGCGCCTACGGGGCCTATGGCTGGACGACATCAGGAGGTCTTGACGCCAGAGGCGGGTTTGGCGGGGGCCAGATCGGGTATAATATGCAGACCGGCATGATTGTCCTCGGCATCGAGGGAGATATCGCCGGAGGCGACATCTCACAGACCGTTAATGGCAATGGGTTCGGCATCCCGTTTACGACGGCGTTTACCACTGACACGCTGGCCTCACTGCGCGGCCGCGCTGGCCTCGCCTACAATAGCTGGCTGTTCTACGGGACGGTCGGCGGCGGCTGGGCGCACGACAATATTTCCGGGAACCTCGGCGGCGTGCCGTTCTCGAACGAAGGCTGGTTGTCAGGGTGGACTGCTGGCGCAGGCGTCGAGTGGAGTTTTGCCCCGAACTGGAGCACGAAATTCGAGTTTCTACATTACGGGCTTGGCACACCGAACACCTTCGGCACGGTGCCGTCGGGCAAAGTTGATATTGGCACGCTTAAAATCGGGATCAACTATTTATTCCGGTAATCGCCCTCTCCTCCCCGCCGTATGCGTCGCGCGTGAGGGGCATAAAAAGGGCGGCGTTCGGTCGCCTTTTTACTTATGCGGTTGGCCCGCGTGACACGGCTTTTATCGAGATAGCGATTTTCATGTTCCGACGATATGCTGTGGGATAAAGCGTTGGTCTAACCCTAGGGTACGCGCGATCCTTGGTGCACGGGGTCGCTCCCCAATGTGCGATCAAGTAGCCCGCCCATTGTTAGGCCGAGGGGCCGGGGGTCGCTCCCCCGGCTTCCTTATCGCGCCGAGGCATGCAAAAGCCGAGGTCAGCAACGGTTTTTTCCAACCCATTACAGCTTCTGACCAATTTGCAGACCGGCGTTGGGTCGTATTCCGCAGACTGTGACCGCTGCTCCGCTGGAATGAAGGGGACCTCAATCGACGGGCTTGCCGATCCCGTAGCGGCCCCTCTTCCCGACACGTCGGCCGATCGTTTTCGCAGGCGGCAAGGGCGGCTCGCGTCAGGGAGATGATTCGGTGCGAGAACGACGTCTGATGGGCGCGGATGATCGACAAACCAGCACCAGGGCGATGGCGGCAACCATGCACAGCCCCGCTCCCGCGGCCGCCCACGACACCCCGATGTACCCCAGCGCAACAATAAGCGCGAGGCCCGCACACACGTGAAAGGCTCTCATCGGCCAACTCTCCGAAGAGACGCCGCATCAATCTCAAGTTTGATACTGTTTTTATGGCTTGTCCACATGGGGAGACTAACTTCGCGCCTGGCGGGTGGAACATGTCGCGCGAGACTGATCTCGGCTTTTAAGGGAGTAACCGATCCGCCGGCTGAAGCCGGCGCACCCGCTAACCGGGCGGAGGCCGCAGCGGCCGCGTTTACTTACCTGCAACGCGACGGTACGCGCTCATCAACTTCGGAGTTGAGCTTCGCCTAGAGGTCACTCGGATCTCGAACTTCGATTAGATTATCGGCGTGTGGGGATGCCGAGTGCCAAGAAGTAGTTGACCTCCGAAGGGTCGTGCGAATTGCGGGCTAGACAGGGCTAGAGCTAGAGCCAGGGGCAAGCAGCAGGTCCTGGCATCCCGCGCGAGACGTCGTCGGCAAGCCGCTGCAGGGCACGGCGTTCTGGACCGTCACAGAGGTCCCTCTCGGCGAACTCCCTTTGACGGGACCTGATATAAAAAAGCCACCTTCTGGTGGAGGACGGGTGGGGTCGCAGGGGGGTGTCGAGGGAGTCAACGGTTACTCATTGCGCTAGCGTGCGATAAGATGATCAAGGTGATTACGAGCAGAGGCGGTTATTAGTAACCAGACGCTGGTTCAGTAACAATACTGCTGGCAATTTATCGCTGACTTGACGCATCGGATGTCCCTGTGCCCCTCTGCCGCAAGGTCCCAGCCATCGTCGGTGTACGGCGGCACGAGGCCTCGCTGCATCGATGCAGCAGTAGTAGCCGTCAAAGGGATTTGACCTTTCAGGCACTGAAAGACGAACCCTTCGCAATGCCGGCGATGGCTCTGGTTTATTGGTCCAACGCGGTCCTGTCCAAGCTTCTGGCAAGTGTTCCTATAGTTGATCGGAAAATGCGGGGGTAGCTGCTGTAAAAACAAGAGCGGCAATTAACGCGCGCATTAACCTCTTCCTTTACTGAACAGTAGTGTCAATACTTCGCCGAACCGCGCTCAGTCTTGACCCATTTGGGGTATAGCTTTGCGTTTATTCACATCAAAACGGGTACATCGTGAAAAATTTACCACCTTCCCTCGTGGCTGCATTGGGGGCCTTGTTAGTGGTCGCGCGAGCGCACGGGCCAACATGGCCGGGAGCCGCCCAATCTGTCTGCCCGCTCGATCCGATTGGGCACAGCCGCGGCGCAGCGCCGTGGGACGGATTGGTTCGCCATCCCTGACCATGCTTGAACATAGAGTGAACGAAATCAAGTGACCGTGATCGCAAGCCGCCGCAGCGAATGAGGCGCGGAGTTCATCGCCAAATAGCATGGACATTTGGTCACGTGCTGGTGGCTTCATGCTGCGCTACGCACACCGCCCCTCGGCATGGCAAAGCGGTTTCGAACATAGGCGGATGAACCTTGACTGATTATGGTGGTTGCCGGCGGGAGCCCAACCAAAGATTCCCATGCGATTGGCCAGCATTAGTGCCATCGCGGCTGTCTCAGCTCCCCTGCTTGCGAGCTGCGGCTTGGACGATTCCAAAAAGCCGTGGACGGCCTATGACCGAAAGTGCGAGCAACTGGGCTTCAAACCGGGCACTCCGGAACATGCGAAATGCAGCCTCGAACTGTCGCGCTATGCGACGCCACGAAGGAGCCCGCCGGCCGCACCTGACTGAGCCACCGAGACCCCGCACCTGCTGCAATTTCATCCCTGGATCGAATGAAATAGGGATAGAGCTAATTACGCAGTGCGCCGCCCGAGTGATTCTACCCTCGACCACGCCGCACCGGAAAGGGCTTGGAGCGCCTACCTAAAACCTCATTCGTTTTCGCTGTGGGCAGTCGATGTTGGCTTGTTGACCGGTTTCTGGGGTCTATTCGGAATTTCAATCTCTGGAACCCGGCTCTCTGTGAGGGAACCCGCAGGAACGACCGGGCCGCGCGAGATCGCAAGCTGCACCACACGCACGAAGCCAACGCCGGCCGCAGAGGCGGCGTTCTGGGCACGAGACCCGCTGAGTGACCCTCTGGTCCAATACATCGTTTCGAGTGCCCGCCGTCCGGCATCCGTGATCGTGATGCGGCCGGCAGCTTGCCCACCAGCGCTAATCTCGCTTTGCGTTGTTGCAAGTCCACCGCGGATGAGACGCACTAACGTTTGGCGTTTAAAGCCGCTAACTGCCATAGTTGCTTCAGTAGCACCGAACGGAGTGCCGGCAAGCAATTGGAGTGCCAGGCGCTGCTGTGCGCCGAGGTGACGTTTTCGAGGGGGCACCGGCTGAGGGAACTCGACGAACGACATTGTTGGATCTTCGCCAGGGTGCTTCTACGTCATCTGAGCGACTGACGTCCGGCGCGGCATGCAGCGCAGATCCGCGCGCGTCAGCAGGTTGCGCGGCGCAGCGTTTGAATTGCACAGGCTACGGCGTCACGCTCTGGCAGGTATAGACCACGGACATTAACAGAGAATTTAACCTTCTGAACGTCAATCTAGTGGCGTCGGCCGACTGCCAATATCCAACGGGGGTATTTAAACGAGGAAACGTTTCATGTTGCGAAACATCCTCCGCAGCGCCCGCAATCGTCGCGCCAGTTGTCGATAGGACCGACGCGATGGCCGGGCGAGGGAATTGTAGGCGGGGCTTGCAACCTGCCGACCAGCGCCTGC
>JASHRR010001424.1 GCA_030037185.1 Xanthobacteraceae bacterium
GCTACCCGACAGCATGAAGCTTTATTGAAGCTTTGCTCATCTGTGCCAGCCACGCTTTCGTCGGGCCACCCGTAGAACATTCGAGCCGCTCGCAGGTATAGACTGCGGACATTAACAGCGAATTTAACTTTTTAAACTCCAATTTATTCGGCATCGGGCGGCAAGCGTCTATACGATGCGCGGAATACAGCGGAGGATGGGTTTACGATCCCTTGCCCCGCTCGTGGCGGCTTCGGGTGGGCAGTTATGGTCGGCGATGTTCCTAGGAGGGTGACGTCGGGCGGCATAGTGTTGGTTATCTACCTATCGATGGCCCTGACGATACAGGCGGACACGCTCAATGGGGCGCTGATTAACGCATATAAGAATAATCCGCAGCTAAACTCGCAGCGTGCGGTGGCGCGCGAGACCGACGAGCAGGTGCCGCAGGCGCTTTCGGGCTACAAGCCGACAATATCAGCAACGATATCGACCAGTCAGGCATATACCAGTCAGGTCAATAAGATTTCCTCTGCATCTCCTGCGACTGTGGGAAAGCAGGTAATTGGCCTCCCCCAACAACCTTGTGTTGCAGCTCCCTGCTATCCGCGCACGGACTTCGGTTCGTCGCCGAGCGCCGCCGGCTTGACGATCTCGCAGACCCTTTTCAACGGATTTCAGACCGCGAATCGGGTCCGTCAAGCTGAATCCAATACGTCGGCGGCGCGGGAGGCGCTGCGTGTAGCCGAGCAGACCGTTCTGTTGAATGCGGCAACGGCCTACATGGATCTGTTGCGCGACGGGGCGTTGCTCGACCTGCAGCGCCGCAACGTCGAAGTGTTGCAGGAGCAGTTGCGCCAAACCCGCGATCGCTTCAATGTCGGGGAAGTGACGCGCACTGATATTGCGCAAACGGAAGCCCAACTGGCCCAGGGGCGCGCCACCGTCCTGGCGGCTGAGGCGCAATATGTGAGGTCGCGTGCGAATTACCGGCAATTCATCGGAGTCGAAGCCGGCTCGTTGCAGCCGGCAGCCCCAGTCGATCGTCTAGCGCCGCGCGACCTGAGCACGGCGATCGAAATTGCGCGTGCGCGGCATCCGAGCGTCGGCGTCGCGATGTTCGGGATCGACGCTGCCGTCCTGCAGGTGAAGATCACCGAGGGTTCGCTCTATCCGCAGGCCCGTCTCATCGGCGGGGTCCGGCAAAACTGGGAAAACCAAGACTTCCAGACAGAGCTTCAAGAGTTCAATGCGTTTGCGCAGGCGCAGGTTACGATCCCCATCTTCAATGCAGGCCCGACCGGAGCATCCGATACGTTTTCGGCGATCCGTGCCGCCAAGGAGACGGTCGGACAAAAGCGCATGGACCTCGAAACCACGCGCGATCAAGTCCAGGCCGGGGTGGTGACGGCATGGGGACAACTGGAGGCCGCAAAGGCGCAAATCCTCGCTACGCAGGCCGGGGTGGCGGCGGCCGAGATTGCACTCGACGGGGTACGCGAGGAGGCCCGTGTCGGCCAGCAAACCACCTTAGACATACTCATCCAGCAGCAAACCCTCGTCAATGCACGCACCGCGCTGGTGACCGCCCAACATGACCGCGTCGTGGCGTCATACACTGTGCTGAGCGCTGTCGGCGAATTGAACTTGCCGAAGCTCGGGATAAACATTCCGCTCTACGACGCCATGGTACATTATCAGCAAGTGCGCGATGCTTGGATCGGGGCGCGCATCCCCGACGGGCGCTGAGGGTCATTCGGAAGCAGCCGCCCAGTCGGAGCTTGCCATCGGGCCGGCCAATTGGAACGAAGAACCCTCTTGTTCCACGGTCTGGCCTCAAGCATGGAACGCCAGCGGATGCGGATGTTGCGCGCGTCGCACGCGCGCTCACCCGCCGCGTGATAAGGCGTCGGTTCATGAAAGGCCGCAATGAGCGAGCGCGTCCCTAAGGTAAGTACACCTCTGTGACGCTGCGAGTCCGTTCGAGCCCAATATTGGGTAGCCGCAGGTAATTCGGAACGTCGGGAACGAGCAGGCGTCGATTCCACGGTCTCCTCGTCTCGGCTTCTCGCACACAGCGACCGAACTTTTGCGTCCCAGGTTGAGTTGCAGACCGTCTGGATCCCTAGCCGGCTCTTTTCCAAGCTTTGAACTCTTCCATCCCCACAAAATAGACCGCATTCATGTATCTGCGGCTCGTGCCCCCTGTTTCGGGGGCATGACCGATTCAATCGGCTCGCCGCGATCCGGCCGAAGGGGGGTTCTTTTCGAGGCCGTGGAAATTTTCGCCCCGGGGTCGGGCGGATCGGAACACGGAACGAAATTTACGTCACGAATCTTCCCTCTAAGCAGTTGCTGATCTTCCATCAGACTGGAACAATCGGAAGGAGACAGCCATGACGGCCAGTCTAGCAAGAAGATCGTTCTTTTTAGTTCCTCACCGGCCTCTGGCCGACCCGCCCTGCATGAAAGTCTGTTCTTACGGGTCTTGCCGGCTCTGCGCCGACTACACCCTCAGGACGCTCCGGCTCAGGCTCAAGCGTCGCGAATGATATTCGCAGCAAGATCGTCGGCCTCAATGCCGAAGTGACCTTGGGCAACGGCAGCAAAGCCCCGCTGATCAATTTTGACAACGCGGCCACCACTCCTGCTTTCACCCCTGTGCTCGAAGAGGTAAATGCCCAACTTGAATTCTACGGATCGATCGGGCGCGGGTTCGGCCAAAAGTCTACACACTCCACCGAGATCTATGAGAATGGCCGCCAGATTGTCATGGATTTCGTCAATGCCGACCGCGAGCATTACACGGTGTTGTACGTCAATAACACGACCGATGGTATGAACAAGCTTTCATCGGCGCCGATCACGAGTAAAAGCGATATCGTGCTCACCTCACGTATGGAGCATCACGCCAACGATCTGCCTTGGCGCAAGCGCGCTACGACCATCTATGCAGAAGTGGATAGTCTGGGTAGGTTGGTGTCGAGCGACGTCGAGCGGCTTTTGAGTCAAAACAAGGTCAAATACGTTTCGATCACCGCGGCTTCCAACGTCACGGGCTATGTGAACGACGTGCATGCGATCGCCAAGCTGGCCCACCAATACCATGCACAGATCATCGTCGACGGCGCTCAGATCGTCGCGCACAAACCCTTCAGCATGCGGGGTCACAGCAGAGATGAGAACATCGACTACTTTGTGTTTTCCGGCCACAAGATGTATGCGCCCTATGGTGGCGGCGCTGTGGTGGGCTTGACGGACGAGCTCAACAAGCACCTGCCGCAGTTCTATGGCGGCGGCATGGTGGATGTCGTATCAGATTACACCGAAACATACCCCAACGCACCCGCGCGTTACGAGGCGGGCTCGCCCAACTATCCGGGCGTGGTCGCGATGCTCAAGGCGATAGACATTTTGAAAGACACCGGCTTCGACTATATCGTCGAGCACGAGCAGCATCTTATGCGAAGATCATCGCCGGTCTGGAAGAGATCGGCCGGGTCACGCTGTATGGTGACACCGAGAACATCGCAGACAAGCTCGGCATTGTCGTGTTCAATATCGCTGGAAGACCTCACGGCGAAGTTGCGCAGGAGATCGCGAATTGGCGTGCTATCACTGTTCGCCAAGGCGCTTTTTGCTCGCACCCCTATGTGTGGCGACTGTTGAGAATCCCCAACGATGAGATACTTCAGGTAATGCGGACACCGAGCCCCGCGCTGCCTGGTATGGTGCGCGCAAGTTTTGGTATTTATAACAACGATGAGGAAGCGGATGCCCTAATCGAAACGGTGAGGGAGATCGCCGAGTAGGCAATATTACTCAGCAAATCGCAATTTTCCACCATTTTTCTCGTTGACATCGCACCCCGCCGCCAGCTGCGCGGCCTCTCGTTCGCATCGACGCAGTCGGTGTCGCTGTTGTGCGGCGCGTCGCTGTGCAATCACCTCCGGCGCATTGGGGCGCCGCTCAACGGGAGCTCGCCGCGGCAACTCCCACGGCGCAAGCCTGGGCTGCCGCCAGTGCTCCGTCGTCCAGTCCGGTGGACGAGCGTGCGGAACCTCAGGCCCGACTGGCGGAGCGCCCACATCCCCCGCGTCTGCCGAGCGGCATTCCCACCATTCGGCACCCGCCCGCAGCACCCCGCCCGCTGCCACGCGCTCCACTCAGCTCGAGGGTGACGAGTTTCCCAGCGGTGTATTGAACGAGCGTCAACGGCGCCGTCAAAGAGCGGCACGCGGCGAGAACCCGCGGCTGCCATCCGCCTCCATCGATGGCGATACCACAATCACATCGCCTCCCCAGGCCAGTGTCCCATCGATGTTTTGCGTTCGTTGTGGATTCAAACGACCGAATTGGCGGGAACTCGTGACGCTCGCGCTTGTCCTTCGGGCCGGGAGGCACCGGACAGGGCCGAGGCGAGACTGAATAGGTCGACCTGACGATTCGTCCATTATGGTTTGCCACCGATGTCATGATTGGTGCACTCACCGTCCGGTGAAGGCTCGATACCCAGTTAAAAGCATGGTTCTGACCGATACCCGGCATACCTGTGGAAACCGGGCCCTGGCTGTCTGCGTTTCAGGCCTCGTAACACCCGGAGTTGTCATATGCCGAGCATCAGACAAATCGTATTTGGTCTTGTCGTAGCAGTGGGCACCTTGTCCCCCGGACAGGTACTCGCAGACCGGGCTCCCAGTCCCGAAGAGCGGTCCCGTATCGAGACGATGCTGCGCAACGAGGGCTTCACAGCCTGGGGCACAATCGCACTCGACGACGACGATAATATCTGGGAGATCGACGACGCCCATGACTCCGCTGGCAATAGGTACGATCTGAGACTTCATCCGGACACATTGGAGATTATAACGCGCGAGCCGTATGAGGAGTGACCCAGAAAGGCGCCGGTGGAGCATTGGTGTTCGCGCACGGCGGCACTGCGTTCTGGAACGAAGCGATTCCACTCGTGTGCGATGGCCACATATTTGTCATGCCATCCCTCCGGTCGGCTACCCGCTTGCCCAATGCCCAGCCGCTATCGGTTAATTCCATGGCGAAGGCCTCCTTCCAGGCCTCGATGATATTCTCACAATCCTGAACATCCTCTCGCTTGCGCTCAACAAGCTCATTGGCTTGGGCTCGTGAAGGCGGCGCACTCTCCTTGCGGGCGTCTTCGAGATCGGCGATGCGCTGTTCAGGTGTCAGGGTGTCTTTTACGATGTGTGCATATTATTGCAATTTCAGCACACGCCAATGCAGGAACAACGGGAGCTTCTGAGATTTTGGGGGTGTCGAAGAGGCCGTTGCGGCGTTGCGGTATATTGGTCGGGCGGCCCTGCTCTGTAGCGCACAAAAGCCGAAAAAACAGGGCCATTATGCCAGTAATCCGAACGAAATGAGCCGGCCAACGTGCCGGAGAAAACCAGAAATACCAAATCCGTCAACCCGTCAACGCGCCATCGCAAAGCGAAAGCAATCGACCAATCAGTAACGCCGCGTCTGTTTTCGGGCGCCGCGGCCTACAGAACGCGGCACGCCAACACCGCAACAAACCCACACCGAAGCGCCTTTTTTTGAGAAATCCGCACCCCTACGGAAAATCGCAGAGGGGCCGATCGCGATTGTTCACGGCGCAGATTTACCAGCAAGTTACGCTGTAATCGCGATAGCGGTATGGACATAAGGCCGAACCCTCGACCGTTCTCCCGCAATTAACAGCGAATTTAGTCCTGCGAACCCTAGCAATGTCAACCGGGCAGCCAATTTATCTTGGGTGCAGCAGCATGAGAGCTGGATCATGGCGCCAAGTGGTCCGCACGGTGGCGCCGG
>JASHRR010001425.1 GCA_030037185.1 Xanthobacteraceae bacterium
CGTTTGGTCAAAAAACCCGTCTGACCGCCTTTTCATGCGGCCTCTTGATCATAATAACGCAGGAGCCCGCCCAATCGCTCGCGGCATTGGACGCGCCGCTCACGATCGAGGTCACGGTTGCGAGGAAATAACAAGGTTCATCCATGGCTCGTTGGGATGGATGGTGATCCCGGCGATGTCCACCCGGCGGCTCTCAAGGTGGATGAAAAATAGCACGTAGTAGGTCATGAGCCCGCGCAGAGTGAGCACCTCAGCGGTGAAAAAGTCGGTGCCCGCCAGCAGCGCCAAGTGGGTGCGAATGAACGCCGACCAGGCGGTCGTGCGCTTGCGCTCCGGCGCCGACGGCAGACCGTGGCGCTGCAGCACATTGCCGACCGTCTGATGGCATACACGATATCCCAGATTGGCCAACGCCCCAGCAATCCGGTCATAACCCCAGTCCCGGTTCTCCTCGGCGAAACAAACGATCAGTTGCTCGACCTTGCGAGTCACCCGCGGCCGGCCTGGGCCGCGACGAGCTTTCGAGCCATCGAACTTGTGGGCGACCAGCTTGCGATACCAGGCCAGGATGGTGTCGAGCTTAGCCACAGTTGCGACCTCGGCGAGAGCCGTGCGGCCGAGCCGATGCCCGATTTCACCAAGCGTGGAGCGCTCGGCGTCCGAGAGCTTCAGGCGTCCATTCAAGTGGGCTTTTAGAATGCGGTTCTCGGCGATCAAATATTCATTCCGCGCCAGCAGTTCTTGGTCCACCGTCCCAGTGACGTAGGCCAGCATGCGTGCCCAATCCATGACGGCCTTCCTCGTGCCGACCCGCGGCGTCATCGAAATCCCATCCTGGCAGTGGTAACCGAGAGATTCTAGCGCGTTCCGGTTTTTTGACCTTACGAGCTCTTCGTGATAGCTCGCGCGCGCTCGCGCCCAGTCAGCTGTGGATTGCAGTGATCCCAAAGCTGTTCGCCAGCATTCCGGGGACATCGCCGGGGAGCCGCGGCTCCGCCAGTTGCTGCGCGAGCTGGACGATGCGGCCGTGCGGGAACGACTGGCGGCTGGCCCGGCTCTCGATCTGGACTTGATGAGCCGAGCCTATCCGGAAGGCGGGCTGTTGTCCCTGTCGAAAACTCAAAGTCGAACATATTGATGGGCAGCCCGCCCAAGATCGGGGACGAACGCACGCGCCCTGTGCGGCACACATCACGCCGAACCGGCGCGTCCTTCTGCAGCGATAGGTGCGTTCTGACCTCGTTGTAGTATTTTAGGTACGATGCGAGAACGTGGCGAAGATGGCGCTCGCCAACGACGAGTAAGCGGTGCCCCCGATAGGGCGGCAGCACAACGCACGATTTCGTTGTTCCCCGCACCTTGTTCGCAGACAGCGCCACGTGATGCGGCCATTTGCGCTTGAGATCACTCCGGTGACTTCGCCCTTGCGGTGGGTCATCGCCGGCGGGCGCTGTGAGGCTCGAAGAGTCCAAATCTCGCTCCGCTTGCGCTGCGCGGTATTTCACTCACGCTGGCCAAGTCGATCGGCGTAATGCCAGAAATGGATTTTTTTACCCTCGGTGCCCATGTTTCTTTCCTAGTTTCTCAATTACCTTATTGAGGTCGGGTGCAGCTCTTTAAGCGCATTGATGCACAGTTCGTCGTCGTGCCAATCAAAACTCTTCCAACTGACCTTCCCTGCATAGAGAGCGTTATTCGCGATATCCGGATCGGGGAACGTCTCACGACTGATTTTATCCGCTGGATCGCCGGATTCCTCGAACTGCACGAGGCGTTGGCAAAATGTCAGATATAGCGTTCTCACGCCTCGATGAACGCGGATCAAGACTGCCATTGGGTCCTCAATTTACCGTCGGGACTTTCTCGATCCCGGCCGAATTCGGCGAGACCGGCAGCGCTCGGCGCTGCGTCTCCAGACGCCGCCAAATCCCGCCGCGGGCTGATATCCGCGGCGTCTGCCAGCCGCAAGAGCAAGCGGAGTAGCGAGGCCCTTGGCATAAGCAATTCTGGCGCAGAAAGGATAGAGGTCGCGATCCCTAAAGCCGCCCTCTCAGCTGTCACGGCGACGGTATACAAACAGGTCTTCCCCGCAGATCGCACGCGGGGAATGAGGAACGCTTGTCGCCTTTCGTCACGACGAGCCCCCGCACTTCTTCGTCACCTTGTTGTAATTGCCGCATTTGAGCGTCACCCAGTCGGCCTCCAGGTCCTTCGAATCGGGCAGATAGTTCGACCAGGCATCGCCGGGGACGAGGCCCGGGGTCTTCCACACCACGTTGAACTGGCCGTCGCCCCTCACCTCGCCGATGAACACAGGCTTGGTGACGTGGTGATTGGGCAGCATTTTCGAGGTTCCGCCGGTGAGATTCGGCACCTCGATGCCGGGCAGGGCATCGATCACCTTATCGGCGTCGGTCGATTTCGCCTTCTCGACCGCTTTCACCCACATTGCGAAGCCGATGACATGGGCTTCCATCGGGTCGTTGGTGGTGCGCTTGGGATTGTTGGTGAAAGCGTGCCACTTCTTGATGAAATCCTCGTTGGCCTTGTTCCTGATCGACTCGAAATAGTTCCACGCCGCCAGGTGCCCGATCAGCGGCTTGGTGTCGACGCCGGCGAGCTCTTCTTCGCCGACTGAAAACGCCACCACCGGAATGTTCTTGGCCTTGACGCCCTGGTTGCCGAGCTCCTTGTAGAACGGCACGTTGGCGTCACCGTTGATCGTCGAGACCACCGCGGTCTTCTTGCCGGCAGAACCGAATTTCTTGATTTCCGCGACCCGCGTCTGCCAATCGGCATGACCGAACGGAGTGTAATTGATCGAGATGTCCTACTATTTGACGAGAATTGAGCATTTCCAACCCTCCACTGACGCAATGTGCGGTGGCGACGCTTCAATATTCGCGTCGCTGCGCGATCTGCCACTTGCTGCAAAGCAATGTCGCAAAGAGTGTGCCAAGCCGTTGAGATCGTAAATTAGTAGAATTGGGACCAAATTGCGCGAAGCGACAGCATATAAGTCTGACGCCATGTTGCATTTCCGTCACAGTAAAAAAATTTTCAATGGAATCAAGATTGCATTTCAAGCTTCTCGCTGCCTAAATTCTACTCATTGTACACAAAGTGGCGATTATTCCGACTTTCGCGCTGCCTAAAGAGCAAACGAAGTGGGCCACCAACGATCGGGCGCGATTCCGGTCGAATGTTTGACAGCAAACGTAGCGCTGCTACCGATGTAATCGCCGGCGGATTCTAAAACGGGGGGGCCTATGGATTTCTCGATAATAACCCGCACCTTGTTCTCAGGAATCCTATGCGTGGGGTTCACATGTGGCGTTGCTGATGCAACCTGCCGGTCAAGGCCCCGCCGGCGCCTGTGTTCGATCAACTCGACATCCACGGCATTTTTGATCTGACCTTCGGGAACGATTACATGACGCCGCGCGGGCTTTTGGTGACCCGCAACGGATTGACGACGCAGGCCTTGATGGGACTCTCCGTCGACATCTACAAAAATGCGGGTGGGTTCATCAACGACATCTCTATAGACTTC
>JASHRR010001426.1 GCA_030037185.1 Xanthobacteraceae bacterium
AGCAGGCGAGACGTCAGTGTGGCGGCGCCGACCGTCGTGACATCGCGCGCGAGGGACATTGCTTGGCCTCCGGCTGAATAATAGCCGCACCTCGCCGGACGCGTCATCTCCCGGCGGCCGCATCTTTAAGTCGAACCGGCGGATGCCGCGGGCGGGGCGCAAACCCGTTTCGGCGGCAGGCAATCGCGTTTGGCAGGGCGGCCCTGCCGCTTCCCGCTTGCGGGAGAGGTCGGGATGAGGGGCATTCGACGCGCTCATGACTTGCGATTCGGAGCCCGCGGAACGCCCGCTCACCCGCAATTGGCGCGACCAGAGCTTGCAATTGCGACCTGGCCGAGCTGGGCGAGGTGAGGGTCGCCGCCCCTGCGATCGCCCGTTGCGGCGGGCGCCGGTGGCTCGGCAGGCTTGACCGGATTGACCGGGCGATCCATCAAGTAAAGAACCTGCAAAGCGATGCGCGGGGGCGATCCTGCGTGTGAAGCCCATCAACCTGGCGGTACGCGTTTGCCATGACCTCCACTCGCTATGATGTTCTCGGACTCGGCAACGCGATCGTCGACGTGATCGCGCGCGCGGATGATGATTTCCTCGTCAAGCACGCGATGCGCAAGGGCTCGATGTCGCTGATCGACGAGACACGCGCCGCCCAGATCTACGACGCCATGGGTCCGGGATTGGAAATCTCCGGAGGCTCCGCGGCCAACACTATTGTGGGGGCGGCGGGCTTCGGCGCCCGCGCAGCCTTCATCGGTCGGGTCAAGGATGATCCGCTCGGCAATGTGTTCGCGCACGACATCCGTGCTGCGGGCGTTACCTTCGACACGGCGCCTTCGGCGGACGGTCCGTCCACCGGCCGCTGCTATGTGCTGGTCACCCCGGATGGCGAGCGCACGATGCACACCTTCCTCGGCGCCGCCCAGGACCTCCACCCGCGCGACATCGACGAGGAGGCGGTGGCCGCTGCGGCGATCACCTATCTCGAAGGCTATCTGTGGGACCCGCCCCACGCCAAGGAGGCATTCCGCAAGGCTGCAGCGATCGCCCATCAGGCGAAGCGGCTGGTGGCACTGAGCCTGTCAGATGCGTTCTGTGTTGATCGCTGGCGCGAGGAGTTTCTGCATCTGATCCGCTGCGGCGTGGTCGATCTTTTGTTTTGCAACGAAGCCGAGGTGCGCAGCCTGTACCAGACGGCCGACTTCGATACCGCTGTGGCGGCCCTGCGCGGCGACGCGCGGCGCGCGGTGGTGACGCGCAGCGCCGACGGCTGCATCGTTGTCGAGGGGCCGCAGACCGCCGTGGTGCCGGCCTATCGGGTTGATCGCGTGGTCGATACCACCGGTGCCGGCGATTTGTTTGCCGCCGGATTTCTGTTCGGGCTGTGCTGCGGATTTGGCGACGAGAGGTCGGCGCGGCTCGGCGCCCTGGCGGCTGCGGAGGTTATTTCGCACCTCGGAGCAAGGCCGGAGGCTTCGCTGCGCGCCCTCGCGCAGGAAAACGGTCTCGTCAAATAAAAAACCGGGCGGCCCGCCCGTTCTTGAGTTAAGGTTTTGCGAAGGCAACTTCACGGAGCCTGCCATGGCCGCAACCTTGTTGACGCGATTGACGATCCTCGCGGCGGGCCTCATCTGTCTCAGCCGCGGCGAGGGTTTGGCGCAGCCTGCAACGCCGCCGCCGCCACAAGCCAAGCCCGAAATGACCGAGAGCTGCCCGGGCCTGGTGGCCTCCGAGCGTCCGCCATTCATGCCCGTGGCCATCCGGCCGGGACTGGCGCCTGACGAGGCGCGGATCACCTATGTGGGCCATTCGACCTTTCTGATCGAGAGCCCGAAGCTCGTGCGGATCGCCACCGACTACAATGATTACGTGCACCCGCCGGTGTTGCCCGACATCGTCACGATGAATCACGCTCACTCGACCCACTACACCGACCGGCCTGATCCGGACATCAAGTTCGTGCTGCGCGGCTGGCGCGCCGACGGCAAGCCGGCCAACCACGATATGACCTATTCGGATGTTCATGTGCGCAGCGTATCCACCAACATCCGGGACTGGAATGGCGGCACCGAGCGAAACGGCAATTCGATCTTCATCTTCGACGTCGGCAGCCTGTGCATCGCCCACCTCGGCCATCTCCACCACACCTTGACGCAGCAGCAGCTCGACGACATTGGGCATGTCGACGTGCTGCTGGTGCCGGTGGACGGCGGCTACACCTTGGATCTGGATGGGATGATCGAAGTGATACAAGCCATCAAGGCGCCGTTGATGGTGCCGATGCACTATTTCAGCACCTTCACGCTGCGCCGTTTCCTCGAGCGCGTGAACGGCCGCTACGAGGTCGAATTCGCCGACACGCCGTCGGTGGTGGTGTCAAAGGCGACGTTGCCGAGCAAGGGAAAATTCCTGGTGCTGCCGGGGCATTAGCGTGCCGGCGGATGCGACCGGATCGCTCCTCAACATGCTCGTCCCCGGACTCGATCCCCCGATTGGTCGGGGGGGGCAGCAAGGGAGGCTGGCCGGCTCAACACGGACCGTGATCCGCGGTAGTTTGCACGCGATCGCAACGAGGGATCTTTCCATGCTCTCCATGCCCATCGTCGACCTGCTCGAAAGTGGCCGCCAGCTTGCCGCCCGCGGCGAGCGCGTGAGCGTGCTGTGGCAGGAGCCTGAGTCGCTCGCCTTTGTGGCGCGTGGCCGCGAATACCGTTCGGAGTTTCACATCAATCCGAGCGACGAGGTCATGCTGATGATCAAAGGGGAAATGCGGCTGCACTACCGCACTGCCGGCGGCAAGGAGGAGATCGCGGTGGTGCCGCAAGGCTCGACCATCTACACGCCCGCGGGCACGCCGCACTCGCCGCGCTTTCCGCCCGACGCGTATCTCCTGGTGATCGAACGGCAACGGCGGTCCGGCGAAATCGACCGGTTTCAATGGTTCTGCCCAAATTGCGATGAATTGCTGCACGAAGAGGTGGCCGAAGTGCATGACTATCGCGCCGATCCGGTGTCGAAGGCCTATGCGCGCTTTTTCGACAACGAGGCGCACCGCACCTGCAAGTCGTGCGGCCATATCATGCCGCGGCCGTAGCGAATGTGAATGTTTTGCGGCTCTTTTCGCGGGGCGCAAGTCCTTGCTCTGACCGGCAGACCGCCGTTGTGAATATTGCCGCAGGCGGTGATCGGCTCCCTGAAGGGGGTTTTGAGCCGCTTCAACGGCTGCCCGGCCGAAGCCTTGTCTGGCGCCGCACCAGGCGCAACCGCTCCCGCCTCGCAATCCCGAAGACGCATGCGCTTGATGCCGCCCGTGTGGGCGAGACCGATACGCTCGCCGGCCGGGGTAATTCCGACGCCGCAATCAAGGCCATCGGGCCGCGGTACGAGGCTTACCGCTTTTCCGCGCGGCTATCTTCGATGGGCCGGCGTGTCTGGCCGGCATGCACGAACCGGCTTCGGCTCAATTGCGGCTCTTGTCGACCAGCGCCCGCTGTCTGATCCACGGCATCATCTCGCGCAGCTTGGCGCCGACATGCTCGATCGGATGCTCGGCGAGTTTGGTACGCATCGCCTTGAATGACGTTTGATTGACCTTGTTTTCCAGCATCCAGTCCTTGGCAAATCGTCCCGACTGGATATCGCCGAGAATGCGTTTCATCTCGGCTTTGGTTTCCGGCGTGACCACGCGCGGCCCGGAAACGTATTCGCCGTACTCGGCAGTGTTGGAGATGGAGTAGTTCATGTTGGCGATGCCGCCCTCATAGATGAGGTCGACGATGAGCTTCACCTCGTGGACGCACTCGAAATATGCCATCTCGGGCGCGTAGCCGGCCTCCACCAGCGTCTCGTAACCGGCCTTCATCAGCTCGACCAGGCCGCCGCACAACACCGACTGCTCGCCGAACAGATCAGTTTCGCACTCCTCCTTGAAGGTCGTCTCGATGATGCCGGCGCGGCCGCCGCCGATCGCCGACCCATAAGAGAGCCCGAGATCGTGGGCATTGCCCGAGACGTCCTTATGGATCGCCAGCAGGCACGGCACCCCGGCGCCGCGCTGATATTCCGAACGCACCGTGTGGCCGGGCCCTTTGGGGGCGATCATCAGCACGTCGACATCGGGGCGCGGCTCGATGAGGTTGAAATGCACGTTGAGGCCGTGGGCGAACAACAGCGCGGCGCCATCCTTCAAGTTGGCGTGCAGGTGGTCGCGATAGATGTCGGCCTGCAATTCGTCCGGCGTGAGCATCATGATGACGTCGGCCCATCGGGCGGCTTGCGCCACTTCGAACACCTTGAAATTCTCGCCTTGTGCTTTGTTGACGCCGTGCGAGCCCTTGCGCAGCGCAACCGCAACTTCCTTGACGCCGGAATCGCGCAGGTTGAGGGCATGGGCATGGCCCTGGCTGCCGTAGCCGATGATGGCGACCTTCTTGCCCTTGATCAGGTTCAGGTCGGCGTCGCGGTCGTAATATACGCGCATGATTTGGATCGCTCGCTGGGTGGGATGTAAGGAACAAGGCGTGGCGTTGGCTAATCAACGGGCAACGTTATGCTGCCGCTGTGGCGACCTATGGTTTGACCTTTATCTGTTTTCCGGGTTTGCGAACCTGAGCCAAGTCGCGAGCCGCCTGGATGCGCAACATGCGGCCGACCCCTGGCCCAAAAGCCCTTTCGCTGCGGAGAGCCCGATCGGGCAAACGCCACGCGGTCCCACTGGCGCCTGCCGACGGCCTCGCCCGGCGCGCTGCAAGCAAACGCCAAGCCACTGACCCGCCAACGCCTAGGGGCCCCGGCACGCTGCGGTAACACACCCCGTCTGGATGCGATGGGTTCTTCATCGGCATCAACTTTTCCCTAGTGGTAGTCCTCAAAATCGATCTCTGACCACGGACCCGGCGATTCGGAAAGTCAGTTGATGAGGTGTGGCCGTGAGGCTCCATATCCGTTTGCGGTCGCGCCGAGCCGCCATCCCGCAAGCGGCGTTAGTTCACCACCATTCCCGGCTTCCTCGATGGCGGTCAA